>JBGSKR010000091.1:0-5463 GCA_041741135.1 Mariniblastus sp. | reverse complement strand
GGCGGCCCGATTGTGAACCTTGACGGCGAAGTCATTGGGGTGAACATTGCCCGCGCTGGACGCGTTGCCAGTCTCGCTTTGCCAACCTCGATTGTCTTGCCCGTGATCGCGGAACTGAAAACTGGCAAACTTGCCCCGGCGGTCGTTAACAAAGCTCGAATCGAAGCGATTGACTTGGAGCTCGCCGACATCGACAGCAAGCTGAATACGTTGCCGAGCAAAAAGAGCAACCTCGAAACTCAGTTCGAAATTGAAAAGGCCAAAAAGGAAGAACTCGAGCGGATTCTCAAAGACGTTCAAGATCGTTTGAAAATCATCGAACTAAAATCAGACAATCTTGGTACAGAACTCGATTCGATCAAGCGAACTTTGAAGAACATTGACAAAGTCCGCGAGCAACTCAAATCCGATCGCGAGCAACTCTCGACCGGCGTGCGGTAAAGATTAGTGCAAAAGTTGGTTCCATCCGTAGGTTGGATATTCTTATCCGACCTATTTCCCTTTCTTGTTGCAAGGCTCCGCCATGCGACACTCTGCAAAACGACTCTGCCGTCCAACTCGTGGAGTTTTCCAGCATCCCGTAGGGATAAAATATCGGTAGAAAAAAGGAACCCCATCCTCACCCTCGTTCCGAAGGGACGATACATCGACATGCTAAAGGTCTTTCAAAACGATTATTGTGTCCCTCCGGGACGCCCGATTGTATAGGCGATACTATCTACCAACATTTTGTCCCTACAGGACAATCGCAAAACCAATAAAAATTAGTTTGGTAAATCGCATCAGTAGTAGAATTTTCATCGGGCCCGCTTTCGGCCTCGCTCACTAGGGCTAGCAACTTTCTGCCTGCAACAAATCGCTTCAGCCAACTCGACTAGGTTGAATTCGTGTGAACGGTTTATACTGTGGCGAAGCCTTGGGCGAGCGGCAGATTAAGTAATTTCTCAGTAGCCCGCAGCGCAAGCAAGGAATTTAAACGCATGTTGGGTTTCGGGTTGATATTTTATTTTGCTCGCCCCAACAGTTTCCCGGAAAATGGAGTTTCCCCATGAGACGAATCGCAATTATCAACCAAAAAGGTGGCGTTGGCAAAACGACCACTGCCGTCAATCTCAGTGCCGCTCTCGCCGAAGCCGGGAATCGAGTGTGGTTGATTGACCTTGATCCGCAAGCCCACGCGAGCCTGCACCTTGGATTCGGGATGGAAGAAGATTACGTTTCGATGTACGACGTGCTTACCGAAGACGTCTCACTCAACGAAGTCTGTCACCTCGTTGGGCCCAATCTTTGGCTCAGTCCTTCGCACATCGATCTCGCCGCCGCCGAAATGGAATTGGCCGGAGCCGTTGGACGCGAAATCATTCTGCGAGACAAAATGGCGGAAGTCACTCAAGATTTTGACTACATCATTTTCGATTGTCCACCCTCACTGGGAATTCTCACACTCAACGCTCTAACGACATCCGAAGAAGTCTTTTTGCCACTGCAACCACACTATCTGGCTCTGCATGGTTTGAGCAAATTGCTCAGAACGATCGAGTTGGTGTCGCGTCGTTTGAACCCCGTGCTACGACTGTCGAGTGTGATCTATTGCTTGTTCGATACCGGCACGCGACTGGCAAACGAAGTCGTCGGTGATGTCGAAACGTTCTTCGCAGAACAACGTAACAGCGGTTCGATTTGGGAAAACGCCTACAGCTTTGATACCAAAATTCGTCGCAACATTCGTCTTGCCGAAGCCCCTAGTTTTGGCCAGTCCATTTTTCAGTACGCTGGCGATTCCAATGGAGCCCAAGACTATCGAAGTCTCGCCGAAGAGGTAATGCGGCAAACGGAGGACTTACAGTCGACCTCACAAGTGACCTCGCCTCGAAGCATCCAATTCGAGAGCCAGCCAAAGCCGGAAGCGAAGCACAAGCTTCAACCGAAGTCACAACTTAAATCCGAGTCGAAGTTTGAATCCAATTCTGAGTTCGAGTCAAATCGAAGTCCGCGCCTAAACTACGAGACGACTGCTTCCGCCGAATCGGAATACGACTCAGCATCCGACCCAGTCGCGATTCCGTACTACGTGAATCTGTTTGGCAATTAACTGTCAGCTCCTCAAAGTTTCAAGTTCAACTGGAGGCGAACTGCAATCTTGTATTCGGAATTGAACGATTCAATAATGGAAACTGTTATCCACGAGCGCGAGCGCGTCGTTGTTGTCGTACGCGGATTCGATTTCGGACGAGATTGTAGAGTTCCGGTTCATCTGCCTGAAGCGTGACCGTCGCGGCAAATCTCTGCTCCGTAAACGACTCGGGTGCCCATGTGCGTTGGGCACGTATCACGAGGTACCACGACTCCCCGTAGTCATTTCTTTCACTTGAGAATTCCCACTCCGACCGCTGGAGGGTACTCGATTGAAGTGTGCGCGTACCGGGGACAAGATTGCACTTAAACGGACTCTGAAACGCCCCCTGTATTCCATCGGGGTTATTTTGAGCCGCTGCCCGCTCTTCCTGTGAAAGCTGCCTGTATGCTTCGAATGTCTCATCGACAGATTTTCCACGTATGAGGGCATAGTCCATCTTCACGCCGAGATAATCAGCACGGCGGCGGCGAACCGGCGGATCGAATGCAAGGGTGACCGTCACTCGCTTGCGACCGCTGGCCGAACGGAATTCGGGAGGACTTGGTACTTCGTAAATCGCAAACGTATCCAGTGGAATGGTCGACTGTGCCAGCATCGTTACTCGGCGGTCAGCCGACTCATAGAGAATGTCTTCGTCGATTTGCCCGTAGCCGTAAACTTGGCGAAGTCCATCCGTACCCCGATGGACTTGAATCCGATCGTCGGCTGGCTGAGGTATTACTGCGGCTGAGGCGAGAACTGCTCTCACCAAATTTGCGTCAGGTTCTTTTCCGAGGTACTGACGAAGGCTTGCCAATAGAATCGATGCTGAGCGTGCAACAAACGGTGCGGCGTAGCTGGTTCCGACGTCGAATGCGAAAAGGTTTTGCGTTGGTTGATGTGATAACGACATCACCGACAATCCATGATTATCATCCACCTGCCGGAATTCCGAAAAGCCTTGAAACGCTACATTGCCGGCGGGTGCGACGAACTCGGGTTTGATCGCACCGTTCAATCCTGGACCGATGCGAGCTGTGGGAGTTGGTTCCCCAGCGAGCGCAATCGTGCGAATGATGTCCTCAGACCGCCTGGGGGCGGGAACTGCCGGAATATCGTGTTCTGCAATTCCACCGACTGTGATCGGAATAGCAGCCGTTGCCGGCTCCCCAAGTCCAGCGAAAGGCTCGAACAAATAATCTGGATAAGTCGCAAGAACTTCTTCCGAATCCGATGCAGTATGAGCCAATCCGAGAGGCTGATTACCCGCAGACAAGACAAGGACAACATTGAATTCTCGTGCAAGAATATCGAGAGATTCCGCCCAAACACTCTGTCTCGGGTTGTGTTCAAGCCAGGCACGAGAATCGTCTCCAAGTGACAGATTGAATACGCGACATTCGTAAGGTGGAGCGACAAATGTTTGAATTGCCCGACGCATCTGATGAATAATCAGCGTCTCGTCGTCAAATCTGTTTTCGGCATTCAAAGCCCGCGCGGAAAAAAGTGTGACCGGTGAAGAAAACTGTCCCGATTCGTAACACGCACGGATGTTACCAAACACAGCAATGCCGCTGACCAACGATCCATGCCCGTTTTCGTCTGCACTGGAGTCTGTTGATGTCATGACTGACACCGCATGACCAACATTCGACGCGAGAAGCGGATGATTGGAGGCGATTCCGCTATCCACGACAGCAACAGTCGGACCACCGGGATCGGGAACTGGTGGCGTTGGGAATTGGCGCTCCGTGGCCCGCAATGCCTGACGATGATCGAAGGTGGGCTGTGGCGGTACATCTAGCTCGGCGACGATGTCCAAGTCTAGCAACGCTCGCATCTTCCGGCCGCGAACGGCAAGTCTCGCAAGACATAGAAGCTGCCCTATAAAAGAATCGCAGAGCCGTTCGCCATCTAGCGGAGAGTCCATTACCAACTGTCGAAGCTCTTGAATTCCGGCTCGTTCAAGTTCATCTGTACCGCGATGCCATAGCTCTACGTCAACGACATAAAGCTGATCGTCATGTATAGACTGGCCTTCATCACCAATAATATGCAGCAGGCGACGTCCGATACGGTCTTGCCTGCCCCAGAGGCGCATTTCCGCAGCCTCAATGTGCTCTAGAACATCCCATTTTGTCATGGAATATTGTTGTCCAGTACGTGGATTGATACCGGATTGCGGACCTTGCTCGTATGCCTGAACGGCTGCACGGAATTCAGTAAGGTTTGCGTCATCATGAAAGGCGATGATCGCGTTGTCGGCCTCGATCGACACGACGGAAATTCCGAGTTTCTCGATGAACTCGGCAATCGACTGAGTGGACGCCGTGGGGGATAGCGGCACGCGAAAAACCAGATGTGGTTGAATCCCCGCAGGTGACGGAGGTCGGGCTGCGATTTCTGTTTCAAAATCGTCGATACGATCGCGGAGTTCGCCGGCGAACTTTGCTCGTCCACCTCTGTTGGGTGCCGATGGCGGCTGGAAACCCTGAGACTTGCGTCTGGGGGGCGTTGGCTCCTCCCGAATCAACGGCAGGTGAACGTAGCGGACATCGTCAGGATGGTGTGGCATCTTAGTCTTGCATCTTACGGGACGTTCGGGGGTGACGCTTCACTGGCACGTCAGAAACTTCATCGTGCGTTGTGATTGCACGCCTGTCGTGTTGCCGCTCCACGGCCGCTTTCAAGGTCGCGGGCGTGATCTGCTCCCTTTCCCCGAGAATCGTTTCCTTAATCGCCTCGTGAGCGACACGTTCCACATCAGCGTGCGAAAAGCCCAACAGCGACTTTGAGACCGTACGAAGACGGACCGAGTTTGAAACTGTGATTTGGTGAAACTGTCGGCACAATAGCGTCTCGATCTCTTCAACGGTCGGAACCGGAAACATCAAGATGTCGTCGAAGCGTCGCCACAAGGCGGGGTCGAGCAAGCCTTGGTGATTCGTCGCAGCAACAGTGAGAGTTTCGCTGTGAAACCCGTCAAGCAATTGGAGGAACGAGTTGACCACTCGCTTGAGTTCGCCGTGCTCATCGATGGCCGTTCGATGCTTTCCGATCGCATCGAATTCGTCAAAAAAGAGTAGAACTGGGCGGAGTCGCGCGAAGTCAAAAACTTTGCGCAGATTGCCCGCAGTCTCTCCGAGATATGACGACACAACGGCATCGAACCGCACTGTTGCCAAAGGCAAATACAGCGCGTGTGCGAGTGCTTCTGCGGCTGCCGTCTTGCCACACCCTGGTGGGCCGCAAAACAGAAGTTTTTGAACCGGATTGACTCCGTGCGACCTCAGCAGTTCGCTGCTTCTGCGCTCGCGGATCACTCGATCAATGCTTTGCCGTAGCGG
>JBGSKR010000090.1:0-2213 GCA_041741135.1 Mariniblastus sp. | reverse complement strand
CCACAAGTAACGGCCAGCGAACTTCGGGCAACAAATTTTCAGAGGACGAAATCAATTCCCAATTGACGCGACGACCATAAACACCACCCATTTGATTGAACGCAGGAATGCAAGCGATTGCCGTCAACACGGCAATCATCCCCAATACGTTCACAGCCGTTTTGATAGGAAACGATTCGCTTCGACTGGCAACCAACAAATAGCCAAAAACGAAAATCGCTTGTGCGATCAACAGCCAAACACTGGTGGCGTGAGAATAAACGAGCAAGGCATTGAGCAAAACTAACCCAACCGCCAGTCCCCAAATCGCTCGAACGCCAAACATCGAAATCTGTTTTGCGGAAACTTCCGCAGCAACTTCTGATGTCGGTGAGCGATGTAACGTCTCCAACAAATTCCAAAAAACAATGACTTGGAGCAAACCAAGCAACTGCAAAAAAACATAAGGCCGCGCTTCGGTTGCATAGAACACAAAATCTGAATTGATCGCCAACAACGCTCCACCCGTTGTCGTTGCGGGCAAAGACTTGGTCCACTCCCACAACAAATGCGTGCCTGCAAACAGAACGCCCACACCGGCAATCAGCGAAACGCCTCGCAGGCTCAAATCGGAATCTCCGAAAAACTGCCGGAAGCACCAGACAGCCCAGAAATACAGCGGTGATTGATTGCCGGCCGCCGCGCGGGGAGCGACTTTCGACCAGCTTCCACCCGTGGTCCACGCGGTGTGAAGTTCATCCAGCCACAGATGATCGTGACTGGCAATCCAGAAACGCAACGCCCCACCGAGGCAAGCCAACACGAAGATGGAGAGGAAACAAACGGAGCGAATGCGATTCACTGGTCCTGCAAACACTAAATAACCTGTCACCACAAACGATCTATTTCATGGCATTTTTTGTCTTGGGTTAGAATCAACCTGATATTTCCTTGTGGTTTGGTGACAGGTTAGTTGTTAGAGGCAGGACTAATTACGGTCCGACGACAAGCCCATCACGATCAATGAACTGATCTTCGATGTCATAATAAGTGTCTTCATCAATTTGCGTCTGCGAAATATTCAGGTACTTTAGATTCTCCAAAGCGATCAAGGTGGGAGCCACTTCATTCGTGATTGCGGTCGATCCGACATGTAGCCACTTTAGCTGCGGCATTGCTTTCAGCATCTTAACGCCCTCATCGGTGATCCGAGTGTTGTCTAAATTTAAACGCGTCAAATTCGGCAAGCGAGTGATCGACTGAACCGTTTTGTCTGACACACTCGTGCTCCACAAATTCAGGTCTTCGAGTGAGGGAATCTGTTCAAAGTATTGCCCCACCGCATCGGTGATGCCCGGCGAATTGGTTTCGCTCAAATCTAAAACCTTCAATCGTGAAAGTCTAGGCAGGTAGCTAATTCCCTCGTCGGTAACTCGCGTATCGCGCAAGTTCAATTTGACGATACCGGGGATCTTGGAAAACACGCTTAGGCTTTGGTCGCCAATGCTTGTTCGAAACAAATGCACTTCGGTAAGATTTGTCAGCCCAGCGAGCAAAGTGATCCCGGCGTCAGTGACTCCCGTATCGTTCAACCCAAGCACTTTGAGATTCTTCATTTTCGCAACGTGCTGCATTCCGGCGTCGGTGATCTGCGGTCCCCAGACTTTGAGGAACTCCAGGTTGGGGACTTCGGACAACGATTCAAGGCCGGCGTCCGAAACGCCTGGATTATCACTGAGATCGAGTGCGCGAAGCGTTTTCAAATTCTTTAGGTAGACCAGAGACGGGTCTCCGATTGCGGTTTGCCCGCATCGAATTTGTTCCAATGCTGGAAACTCGGCGATGACTTTCATCTCTTCATCCGAGATCGTCGCCAGCGATAATTGCAGAAAAGTCAGTGAATCGAGCGCTTTGAGCTTTTGCAAGTCTTGAACCGTAGGCTTGGAACGTTCCATTTCGAGATGCTCAAGCTTTGGCAACGCAGCGATGACATCGAAAGTTGCTGAGTCCGTTTCGTTACCATTGAGTATCAGTTTTTTTAAATTTTTGAACTCAACAATCTACGCAATAACGTCGGCAGAGAGTCGCGCATCGGTGAGATTGAGTTCAACGACGTTTCCGGCGTCATTCAACTCGACGTAACCGTCGCTATTCTCAATCTGAACTCTCAATTCTTTAGCAATTGCCGAATCGGAAATGACTGGATCGGTGGCGGGTTTCGCTGCCGTTTTGAC
>JBGSKR010000089.1:0-4007 GCA_041741135.1 Mariniblastus sp. | reverse complement strand
GCTCGCGTGATGGTCAACCGAGTCTGGCAACATCTGCTAGGGCAGGGGATCGTGCGCACGCCGGAAGATTTTGCATCGACTGGGATGCCGCCCACTCATCCGGAATTGCTCGACCATTTGTCGGTCGAGTTCATGAAGGATGACTGGAGCGTGAAACGTTTGGTGCGATCAATAGTACTTTCACGAGTCTATCGCAGCAGCAGCGAATTTAATGCCGTCCATTTTGAAATCGATCCCGAGAATCAGTTTCACTGGCGGTTCACCCCCAAGCGAATGGATGCGGAAGTCATTCGAGATTCGATGCTGGCGATCAGTGGTCAACTGGATTTGAAACACCCACGGGCTTCGATTGTGGCTGCTGCGGGTAATGGCTTTATTCGCGATGGCTCGATGATTTCTACGAGTCCGTTGAGTAGTGAAAGCGAGCCGGCGGGGAGGCCGATGATGGGCATGATCCGCAATCGCTTTCAAGAAGGCGGTGACAATGCCATGCGACCAACGTTGACGACCCTCGATCAAATGGTGAATTATCGCAGCGTCTATTTACCGATTGTGCGAGACAATGTGGCTCGATCGTTGGCCGTTTTTGATTTCGCAGAATCGACGATGGTGGTGGGTCAGCGGGAATCGTCGAACACGCCCGACCAGGGATTGTATTTCTTGAACAATACGTTTGTGATCGCTCAAGCCGACGCGATGGCGAAACGTTTGATGCGAGAAGCCGATCGCCAGTCCGATCAATTCAAGCTGGCGTTTTTGTTGGCTTATGGGAGGCCAGCGACATCGAGTGAGCTACGGGCTGCGGGCGTCTTCTATCGCGGCTTCAGCACGAGTGCTTCGGCTTCGCGCACTGAAGAACAGAACTTTCAGAAGTTGAGCGCGTTGTGCCAAGCCATCATGGCTTCGGCAGAGTTTCGTTTTGTGAATTAGTTTTTTTGTAACCGTTCACGGTGATTTCGAAAAATGCCCTTTATCGGACGTTGTTCGTAGCCGAAGTCGTGAGACTTCGGTTTAATCGGTTTAGTAAATTTCCGAACTCTCACGAGTCCGGCTACATCCGTGACCGGCTACGTTTTTTGTTTGGTCGCTTTTTGGAACTTGAGAGAGAAAAATGAACATCAATTCTTATACACCTTCGCGACGGCAGATGTTGCAGACGTTGTCTTCCGGGTTTGGGTATCTGGCGTTTTCTTCGTTGGCAACTTTGGCGGCGGCTGAAGACAAGAAGGCGTCCAGCAATCCGCTGGCGTCGAAAGCGTCGCACTTTCCGGCGAAAGCGAAACGAGTGATCTTTCTCTGCATGCGCGGCGGGCCGTCGCATATCGATACGTTTGACTACAAACCCGAGTTGGAAAAATTGGATGGGAAGTCGGGACGGTATCGCGGTACGCTGATGAAGTCACCGTGGAAATTCAACCAACAGAAAGACAGCGGGTTGTATATATCAGAACTGCTGCCCGAACTGGCAGCACAGTCGAACGAGTTGTGTTTGTTGCGAGGAATGCAGACTGATCAGCCCGTTCATCCGCGAGCGATGACGCAGATGCACACCGGCAATGCCCAGTTTGTGCGGCCTTCGCTGGGGGCGTGGACGCTGTATGGTTTAGGGTCGGAAAACGAAAGCATGCCCGGATTCATTTCCATCAATCCTGCAGCGGGCGCAGCACAGAATCATGGTAGTGCGTTTTTGCCTGCGATCTACAGTGGTACCGCGCTCAATGCTGGTGGGGGACGCGGACTGGGGCGGGTGCCCGGACGACAGAAAAGTCAAGTTCCGGATATTCGCAATCCGCGCTACACCGACGACCAACAGCGCGATCAGCTTGATCTTATTCAACGACTGAACACGGAAAAACTCAAACGTGATGTCGAGCAACCGGGTGTGGAAGGGGTGATCGAGTCTTATGAACTGGGCTTTCGTATGCAGTCTGCGATGCCTGAGTTAATGGACATCTCGGACGAAGACCAACAGACTCTTGATCTGTATGGAATCGGTCAAGGCGAAACAGATAGCTTTGGCAAGCAGTGTTTACTCGCTCGACGGTTCTCGGAATCGGGCGTGAGGTTTGTCGAGATCGATCACGGCAATTGGGATACACACTTCAGTATGTCAGAAAGACTCCCGCAGCTTTGTCGGCAGATCGACAAACCGATTGCCGGTTTGCTGACCGATTTGAAACGTCGCAACATGTTGGATGAAACGTTGGTGATTTGGGCGGGAGAGTTTGGCCGCACACCATCGGCTCAAAACGGAAATGGGCGCGATCATAACAACAAGGGCTATACGACTTGGATGGCAGGCGGTGGTGTGAAAGGCGGTTTCAGTTTTGGCGAAACCGATGAGACCGGCGGCGAGGCGGTGGCTGGCAAATGTCACATTCATGACTGGCACGCCACGATTCTTCATTTACTCGGACTCGATCATGAGCAACTCACTTATCGCTATGCTGGTCGCGATTTTCGCTTGACCGATGTTGCTGGGAATGTGCTGAAAGAAATTTGTCTCTAGTTCGCCATATAGATGCTCAGGCGAGAGACATTCTTCATTCCGAAAACGGGAGTGGCGACCTCCTGTTGAGTTGTGATCGCAGTGTCGTGAGGCAGTTCCAGACGGGCTTCGCGGTTCAAGTCGGCCTTCATGCCAAAAAAGAGGACCAGAATCGCGATCACGGCGAGGGCTTCGATGATCAGGGCGGGCAACATCTTGCTGAATTTGATGTTGCCAAATCCGCCTTTGCGGCGTCGGCGATTTTTGCGGGGGGATTTGCTGGAAGTGCTGGTTCGATGCTTGCAAGTTTTGCCGGTCAGGGTATTTGTGTTGCGGGCCATGATTGTTCCTTCTAAAGTATCGGGGGTTCCATTCGAGAAAGAACTTTTGCAAACTGAGGGCCAAACAAAACGACGGTTAGCCATTTTGCATTAAGCCAATCAGAAACGCAGAAATTGCCGATTTATTTGGCAAAACTTTGGCTGCCAGCAAATGGTGCTGGCTGTGGCAGAATCGATACTCGATTTGACAAAGTGATATCGGACATGCAGTTCTACAAATATTGGACATCAGCCGAGAGTTCAATCGATGTCGGTGATGACACGATTACACGGTGCGCTTTCGGATATTCCAATGAGGGGATCGAAGATGCGTTGCGAGTCGCCCGCGAACGAGCCAAGAATGCAGCGCAGGCTTGGCAGAAGAAAAAGCAGGCGAGGGGAGATGATGCTGGGGAAAATCAGTATTACGGAGTTAGTCGGGCCATTCGAGAAGAGATCATCGAGGAGTTTCGCGAAGGCGATGAGACGGTTGCTATCATCTCGCGAAACTCGTACGGTTGTCTTGTGCTGAATACGGCGGAAGTTTTTTTTGCGGATGTTGATCTTCCCCCGCCAGTTCATAGGAACTGGTTCTTGAATCTGTTGTCCAGATGGTTTTCCAAAAAAGAAATTTCTCCGCCGCCATCGTTTGAGCAGCAGTTGATTGAAAAGATTCAGCGGCTGATTGAGTGTCATGGCGATCTTGGTTTGCGGTTGTATCGCACGGCGGGCGGTTACCGAATCGTGGTAACTTCACAAACGATTCGCGCGGGCTACGCGCAAGCGGAAATGTTGCTGGCTGAGTTGGGTTCCGATTTGTTGTATGTTTCTCTTTGTCGATCGCAAGATTGCTATCGTGCTCGTCTGTCGCCCAAGCACTGGAGATTTGATCTTCCGAAGCCACCGACGCGTTTTCCATTCGCGACCAAGGAACATGCGTCAAGGTTCAAGTATTGGCTGAAAGACTACGAACAGAAATCGGCGGCCTACTCAACCTGTGTGTTGATTGGCGATTTCGGATCTACCGAACTCGATTCACGAGTGGCCAGCATTCTCAAATTGCACGATCATTTTGCGATTCAAGACGACAAGCCCTTAGCTTAGCTGGACAGCGCCAGTTTGCCTTCGGCAAATGGCGTAAAGTCTTTGTCATAAGCAACTTATCGCTATTGACTTGAGTTTAATAAAAAGACGACCCT
>JBGSKR010000088.1:0-3406 GCA_041741135.1 Mariniblastus sp. | reverse complement strand
CTGCTGGCCGAGCTTAATCATGTTGGCACGATGTCCACGGCCATGAAGAAATTGGGCCATTACTTCACGCCATTTCAGACTTATTTGGTCGAAGCCGCCGAAGACGAACGTGGACGGTTTGATATGCGTCGTGCGCTCTTGATCCTTGAGCATGAGGCTCGATTTCGATCTGAATTGGCAAGCTGCATGGCAATGTTTTTCTTTCAGTTCGAAGTCCTCTGTCAAAATCGATTGGACTACGATCGTGGGCTGAATCACATGGCGAATGACGTGATCTACGATCCAATTTGGTCAGCTTGGATTCTTGGCGTGCGACACCGAATTGGGTTGATCGATCTTGCCGATTTAGTTTATGTGCACAGCGAATATTACATGCAGCTCCGCCAAAGAAATGGTGAATTGTCGGCAGTTCCCGATCCGATTTTGTTTGGCGAGAAGGAAGGAAAAATCGCGTTGGCAAATCGACGCAAAGAACCGCTCTATTTGTTCGCAGCGCTACAGCGGCAATTGGGTTATCCCGAGGTGCCTCAGCCACCACCCAGGGATTCGGTTGCTGAGCAGTTGCCCAAGATGATACGAACCATGGAGCGATTGGAAATTCGCATCAAACTATTGGAAGACGAACAGCGTGAGAAAGGAATCGATTTGAAACAGTTTTATGGAAAACAAAACGAAGGATAGCAGCCACCATTTCGTACCCCTTGGAACCAGCGAAAGGAAGAAGGAAGCATGGATTTTTTGATCAAATTGTTGATCGAATTCTGGCCGTTTTGGGTCGGTGTGGCAGTCGTGCTCGCGCTCATATTGCTGCTGCGCATGTATGGCGGCCCTCAGCGATTACCGTACCAAAAACGGGATTCACTGATTACGAAATCGGAATTAAGGTTTTATAAATCGCTCCAGAAAGCCGTGCAGGATGATTTTGAAATTTTTGCGATGGTTCGAATTGCTGATCTCTTGCGAGTCGATGGAGATTCTAGTCAGAAACGCAAATGGCTAAACAAAATTTTGGCGAAGCACATTGATTTTGTGCTGTGCGATCCCGGCTCGTTGGAGCCCTTAATTTGCATCGAACTCGACGACGTCTCCCATGACCGCCCTGACCGAGTCGAGCGTGACATTTTCGTCAATCAGGCTTTCGCCTCCGCCAACCTACCCTTGTTAAGAATTCCAACGCAACCGACTTACCTCGCACGCGAGATTCGAACGCTGATCGACAATGTGCGTAAATCGTAGTTTCCACTTTCGCGAATGAGAGTGGTTCCCTGGAATTGAAGTTTCATTGAATGAATCTGTGGGGGAAAGCTAAGGATTCACAATCGATTCGACTTCGAAACGTTTCATCCCGCAATAAACATTGAAACGATTCTGAGAAGTAAAGCCGACCAAGGTCTGACCAAACTCGGTTGCCAATTCAACGGCGAGGCTCGACGGTGCTCCAACTGCAACAACAATCGGAATGGACGACAGTAGCGCTTTTTGCATCAGCTCAAAACTGGCTCGACCGCTGAGCACCAACACGCATTCGTCGAGCGGAAAATTCCCAGACAAATATTGACTGCCGATCAGTTTGTCGACCGCGTTATGGCGTCCAACGTCTTCGTGGACTTCGATTATTTGGCCAAACCGGTTGGCCAAGCCCGCTGCATGAATTCCGCCTGTCGATCCAAAGAGTTGCTGGTGGCTTCTCAATGCGTTTGGTAATCCGCCAATGGTGGTTGCCGGAATCGTGAAATTGGCCAATACCGATTTCACGTTGTCGGCGCGGATCGCGTCCAACGAGGCTTTGCCGCAAACACCGCAACTGGAGGTCGTATAAAAATTGCGCTGAAGTTTGCTTAATTCGAATCGAACGTCGGCAGCCAATTCGACTTCAACGATGCCCGAAAATTCTTGGCGATTGGAAACGGGAGGAACGTCGCGACATCCAACGACTGCCGTAGGCTCTGAAATCACGCCTTCAGAAATCAGGAAACCAACCGCCAACGCGTGGTCGTGACCAGGTGTCCGCATAGTCACCGCTAAAGTGCGAGTCTTCCGATCGGTTGCGGGACCGTAGACGATACGGATTTCAAGTGGCTCTTCCACCGCCAAGGAATCCATCGTTGTGGTTTTGAAACCGCATTCGACACGATCAATTTCGAACTGTTTTTCAGAGGGAGGATGCACGGCATCATTCTATATTTGAGAGAATCAGAAGCCCTCGCGAGGACTCGTTGGAAGTTCGCACAGTTGATCGCTAGTTCGGCTATCGGCAACCAAAAATCATTCTATAATCACCAAACTATCACCGATTACCACAAATCTCAATAGAAAGCTGGAGCCATGAAATTGGGAATCCTGTCGTGCAGTCGTAATTGTTACAGCACACGCCGCCTACGCGAGGCAGCCATTCAACGCGGCCATCAAGTCAAAGTCCTCGATACCAAAAAGTTCGCGATCGATTTGCAAATCGGAGAGCCTGATTTATTTTACAACCAGAAACAATTGTCCCATTACGATGCCGTGCTGCCACGCGTCGGCGCATCGATTACTCTGTTCGGCACCGCGGTTGTACGTCAGTTTGAACAGATGGATGTCTTTTGTACCAACTCATCTGCCGGTATTTCGAACTCTCGCGACAAACTACGCTGTCTGCAAATTATCAGCCGACATCACATTGGAATTCCGCAAACGACTTTTGTGAGAGCAAAGAAAGATGTCTTGCCCGCGATCGAACGCGTCGGCGGTGCGCCCGTGGTGATTAAGTTGCTCGAAGGCACGCAAGGTATCGGTGTGTTGCTTGCCGAGTCCGTCCAATCCGCTGAAGCGATGATCGAGCTGCTGCAAAGCCAGAAACAAAACGTCTTGATTCAAAAGTTTGTGGCGGAAAGTAAGGGACGGGACGTGCGCGCTTTCGTCGTCGGCGACCAAGTCGTTGGCGCAATGCGGCGAGTCGCTCAAGGTCAAGAGTTTCGCAGCAATGTTCATCGAGGAGGACTCACTGAAAACGTCGATCTCAGTGACGAGTATCGCGCCACCGCCGTTCGCGCCGCTCAGATCATGGGCCTTCGCGTGGCTGGTGTCGATATGCTCGAAGGCAAAGACGGCCCGCAGATCATGGAAGTCAACTCTTCGCCGGGACTCGAAGGCATCGAGCGTTGCACGCAACTCGATATCGCCGGTTCGATCATCGACTATATTGCCGCTCAAGTCGACTTCCCTGAAATCGATGTACGTCAGCGATTGACGGTCAGCCGTGGCTATGGGGTCGCCGAGATTTTCATTCCTGCCGGTTCTGAGTACATCGGCAAGGAGATCAGTAAATCCGGGTTGCGAGAGAAAGACATTAACGTTTTGACATTGTATCGTGGCACAACCGTGATTCCCAACCCACGCGGTGATCGACAGTTGCAAGCGAATGATC
>JBGSKR010000087.1:0-5296 GCA_041741135.1 Mariniblastus sp. | reverse complement strand
CTAATCAACGGCGAACATTTTTCGGGTGCCGAACGAGTTCAAGACTTACTTGCGCTAGCGTTGCCTCAATTCGGCTACGAAGTCGGATTCGCGTGCTTGAAACCCGACAAATTTCCCGCGGTGCGGCACTCACTGGACAGCCAACTTTTTGAAACACCCATGCGTTCCAAATTCGACCTTCATTGCGTCTCTCGAATCGCGAGACTTTTTCGGGAAAACGATTACTCGATCTTGCACGCTCACACGCCTCGAACACTGTTAATTGGAAGACTCGCGGCGCGGAAACTCAAATGCCCTTTGGTCTATCACGTTCACAGCCCCGTTGGCCGCGATTCAGAACGCGGTTTTGCCAATCGATTGAACACTTGGATCGAAGGCTGGTCGCTGAAAGGTGTTGATCGCATGATTTGCGTTTCCCGTAGTCTCGCGGGTTACATGGCGGAACTTGGTCATCCAAACAAGAAAATTCGAGTTGTCAGCAATGGCGTCGCCCCCATCAAAAATCTTCCCGCTCGCGCGTTGCCAGTGGCGACTTGGACGATTGGCACGATGGCCCTGTTTCGACCAAGAAAGGGAACCGAAGTTTTGCTCGACGCGATCGCCAAACTTAAACAACGCGGGATTGCGATCAAGCTACTCGCCGTCGGCCCATTCGAAACGCCTCAATACGAATCCGAAATCATGCAGCGAGTCGAAACGCTGGGCATCGGCCTGCAAATTCATTGGCCAGGTTTTCAAACCGATGTCAACGAACAATTGCGAAAAATGGATTTGTTCGTGTTGCCCAGTCTGTACGGCGAGGGTTTGCCAATGGTCGTTCTCGAAGCCATGGCAAACGGTGTTCCGGTGGTCGCCAGTCGCGTCGAAGGAATTCCAGAAGCCGTTCGCGACCGAATCGATGGGCTAATTTTTGAACCCGGCAGTGCTGAGGATTTAGCAACACGTTTGCAATCGCTGATTGGAGATGTCGGGCGTTGGAAATTGATGAGCGAAAGCAGCCTGCATCGCCAACGAACCGAACTTTCTGACACCAGCATGGCCGCCGGTGTAGCGGCGGTCTACGACGAATTGGTATAGCGTTTAGTGCAGGCTTGAACGCATTACCGTTCCGTGAATGGTAGTGGAAGTCGCCAGACTCCCCGCCAAGTTGGGAACTCTGGCGAGTTCCACTACTCGATTCGTGTTCATTGAACGGTTTTGGGCTTAAACGTCACTTGTATTTTGTCACTTCGCAATATGAATTTATCGCTACCCAATCCGCAAATTCGACTCGAGCCGATGCAGCACGTCTTTGGCTGGGTAGGTCGCATGGGCCAGCGATACGCCTTCGTTTCTTTCGATCCAACTCGCGACTTTTTTCTGAGCCGCGATCACGGTCGAATGACTTCGGCCACCAAAATAATCGCCGATTTCCGAAAACGCCGACGACGTGTACCGACGCGAAAGATACATCGCCAACATTCGCGCCGTACTGACCTGCTTGGAACGACTTGATGATTTAAGGTCATGCGGTTTCACGCCGCAGAAATCACAGACCGCCGTTTCAATACTCAGCATCGAAGTGCTGTTGCCGCCGCAGGCCAAAAACAAATCGCTCAACTCGGACTGAGCGACTTCTGGCGTGATGCTCATTCCAGTCGATAGCGATAGTGCATGCAAGCGATTAAGCGCTCCAGAAATGCGCCGGACGTCGCGCGTCATCTTTTCGCAAATCAGTTCCAACACGTTGCTGGAAAGCGTCATCTGCCGATCCTCGCACATTTGCTTCGCGATCTTGATGCGCCCTGCCAAACCTGGATAGTTGAGCGGACAAGTCAAACCGGAAGTCAAACGCGTGTGCAAATCGCCACCAAGTGAACTAAGTTCCAACGGCGGTCGATCGGCGGAAACAATGACCTGCTTCCCCAGCCGAATCAGATTATCGAGCGTATGTTGAAACTCGTTGATGGTCGCTTTCTTGCCCGCGAAAAATTGCACATCGTCGATCACTAGCAAATCGAGATCGCGATACTTGCGGCGAAACATCGGCAAGCCTTCACCACCACGCAAAGAACCCACAAACAGACTGGTGAATTGTTCCGCCGAAAGATAAACGCAGCGACGCAGCCTCAGCCGCCGACGGTAATCGCTGACAATCGATTCCAGCAACTGAGTCTTACCACACCCTGTCGGCCCGTACACGAAAAACGGCGAGAACTGTCCGGGACGCTCAAAGAGTTGAGAAACGCTGGCCTCGGCTAAACGATTTTCGTGACCAAAATGAAACGAGCGCAAATCTCGTTTGCGTGGCGGGGCAGGGCTGCCGGTATGGCTGACAGCATGACCAACCGATTGGCCCTGCAATCGATTCGGCGAACGATCTGCGGTTTCGGTTTGCAATGCGACGCCGTGATTACTTGGCTCCATCGATGGAGACATCAGCGGCGAACTTTTGACAGTCGCAACGGGTACGATAGCACCATCAAATCTTGTAGACGAGTCGATGAAGTTTTCGTTTTTTCGAACCACAAATTCAACCGCACACTGAGGGCCACACACCCGATCCACCACCCACCGAATGTCTTTACCAAACGTCGATTGCAATCGCTGAAGTGAAAACGAATTATCAGCCGCTACGGCAACGCGAACTTGATCGTCACGTCGATCCATGTGCTGGTCGCTCTCGTCAACCGATTCGGCAACTGCACGCGCAGCACCGCCAGCCGTCGAACCATTTTTCGACAAGCAAAAACAGTCACCATTACCAAACCACAAATCGAAACGGTCGGCACCAACACGATGGGCCAGTTGTTCGATAATCGAGTTCGTAAGGGTTCGTTCGGCATCATATCCGAATCGAAGTTGGGAATCCTGAGACGACAAGGCTACATCCTGACACATTGATCTGGGCGATCGTTTTGGGGCTCGCGTCGTGCGTTCCAACAATCAACCAACAGGGAAGAGCAGGGATTCTAAAACTGCTAGCACTTGTGTCAAATGGCCAAAATGAAATTCAGAAGAAGTTTTCTTCAAATAGTTTTTTTTGAAGTAGAGCGACCGAAAAACAACGCAAACTCAAGCTCCTAATTCTGAATGCGGAGACTCCCCATCGGTGGAAAAATTGTCAATCGTTCCCATGCCACGAAGGTGGCAGATCGCGTGATTTTGGTTAACGTTAAATTTGCAAGAATTTTCGCACGATGAAGCCCAAAATCGCGAAGCGACCAAATACAAGCCCGAAGCGCCAGCGAGAATGCCGCAAATCATGCAAAACGACGCTTCGCTTGCGCGTCGGGCTTGTATTGATGCAACTTCAAAATTTGCACCTCGAGATTGGACTACGGAGAAGCAAACTTATTGCGAAGCCGAACCCGCGATCAGTAAACGAATTTCGTCGCTGAGCGTCATTTTTCCCGCTGGATTGTTAATCTCGAGAATCAACGCCATTTGTTCGCGGGGATTGTCTGCAGAGACAATTGGCGGCTCTTTCATCAACAACGCCCCAATCGGATCACGGCGTTTTTGAGCCACGTAAAAGCCCGCCAAAAGCGATGGCTGGGGCCGAAACTCATAAGCACTCGTGAGCATTTGCACCAATCGATCCGGATCACCCGTCCAGCCCCGAAACGTGATCCGCTGTAAACGCTGCTGCGCGTCAAAATAGTAGGTCAGCGAGCCGTGCAAATCCCAAGAATTCAGTCCCGTCACAACGGCAACTCTTAGACCTCGCAGTCCCGTATCGCCGGCGTTCGTCGAAACTCGGCTCCAGCGCCGCTTCACCCAATCAGCCGTGATGTCGAATCGAAAAATTTCTGCGAAATCGGCGACCGGCACAAAATCTAGCGGAGCCGCATTTAAATTTGGACCAAATTCGTTACCCGGAAATACCAACGTTTCCGCCGCACCATAGTCCGGCAACATTGGCACAATCGAGCTTGGCGGCGACGTGCTATGGTTTACCGGTTGAGCAAAATCAGGTGCGAAATTCGACGAGGAAACCGGCGAAAGATGGGTGCTCTGGGGTGACGCAACGGGCAAGTAAAAACCGGATGTCGAAGAACCGGGCGGAGGCAAGCTAGGAGCAGCCGCCATCGGTGAATATTCGTTACCGTGTGTCGGTTCCTCCGTTAAACCATAAGCGTTTCGAAACTCAGCGGCAGCAGCAGAAGCCAACTGATCGCTCGGGTTTACGTTGATCGGAACCAGCCCAAACGGCAGACTACGTCCAGTCGCGTTGCCAGCCGGCGATGAGATTTGACCATATTGAGGATGACCTGAAGCTGGGGGGCGAGACGCCTGCGCTCCCAGTGCCGATGAATGTCCATAGTCGCCAAAAGCAGCTTGGGAATGCGACCCTGCCGTGCCTGAAAGATTGCGTGATCCAAATTGCGATGAGACGGGTGAATTCGATGGCGAACCGTAGACTGACGGGTTCACAGCATCGGCAGGGTTTGGCCGAGAATACGACGCAAACTGACTGCTGGGCTGTCCATTCTGAAACGTCTGCCCATTTTGAAATGGCTGTCCCGGATACTGTTGTTGACCAGTAAATGCTTGACCATTGGCGCGAAAATCACCTAACCGCCCATTGAAATCGCCGTAAGGCGAGCTGGGGTTTTGGTTTTGCGTGCGCAGATTCGATTCGGAAAAAAGAATCGGTGCAGTGATCGCGCAAACGACCAACGATGGAATTAAAATCGAGCGGGAAAACATAACGAACCTTGAGAATAGACGGAGCCATCATCAAGGTTCGGCTTAACTGCTATCTAAAATTGATAGCACTTATGCTTGCTGGCATTTTCGGAGTATTCGCTTACTTCGAACCGCGAATTTTTACGAATTTCCGAGCCGCCGTTTTGCGTTTTTCCATGGCCGCTTTCGCGCCCGTGGACGACGCTGGCGTGCGAACCACGCCCTCTGATTTTTTGGCGTAAGGTTTTTTCGCATAGGGCTTGTCGCCGTAGGATTTTTTCTCGTAGGGTTTGTCGGCGTAGGTTTTGTCACCGTAAGCCTTCTTGCCCATCACCGATTTGCCAAACGTTCCTCGCTCAAGTTTTGTTTTGGGACGCGCCGGTTTGGATTCGCCATCAGTTCCAACAACGACGGGACGATCAGTGGCCTGATTACCTTCATAAGTCGTCGTTCTGTTTGATGACGCCTTGTAGGTCGTCGAATTGGCTTTGTTCTTCCAGTCACGCGAATCGGACGACGGCTTTTTGGCGAATTTCGTGCTGCCGTTGTTGCCTTTTCTGCGAGGACTTTGACGCGGTCCTGCTTGATCTCCGCGATCACTTTCAAATCGAGCATGCGGTGAACG
>JBGSKR010000086.1:0-3612 GCA_041741135.1 Mariniblastus sp. | reverse complement strand
AGTCAAACACATCTGGATGCAACCCGGAGCCGAAGACGCCCAAGCCAGCCAATCCGCCCGTGCTGCCGGCCTCAACGTCATCGACGACGGAAGTTGCATTTTGGTCTCATTGGCGCTGATGAAATAGAGAAACCAATGTCCGCCACCGAACCAAGACCGCTGATCTACTCCGTGGGAACCCAGATCGTTTCGAAAAAGGAAGTCATGACGGCTCACGATCAGGTCGCACATCCACGCGGCGCGGTTGGCGTGATCGTTCGTGCGCCGGTTGATCGCAATCATTCTTATCGCGTGCGCTTCGCTGATGGATTCGAGGCGGCCATCGGTCACGATTCCCTGGTTCGCCTAGCTGAGTTTAAAAATTCGACCATTGGTGAAACATCAGCATTCTTGGACGCCAACAACGATTTAAGGAGCAGCGGACTTTATGATCGAGTGATCTACCGTTGTGTAATCGGTTCGCGGGCGTATGGACTGGATGACGAAGCGTCGGATACCGACCGGCGGGGCATTTATTTGCCACCCGCCGATTTGCAATGGTCGTTGTACGGTGTGCCGGAACAGTTGGAGAATGACGAGACCCAAGAAGTTTACTGGGAGCTGCAGAAGTTCATTGTGTTGGCGTTGAAAGCGAACCCGAATGTGCTGGAGTGCCTCTATTCCCCGATCATCGAGAACGCCACGCCATTGGCGGAAGAACTACTCGCAATGAAAGACGCTTTCTTGTCGAAGCTACTGTTTCAAACCTACTCCGGTTACGTCGCGTCGCAGTTCAAGAAAATGCAAACCGACATCCGTAATCAAGGGCGCGTGAAATGGAAACACGTTATGCATTTGATTCGCTTGTTGTTGTCAGGAACGCACGTGCTGACCGAAGGCACGGTCGTCGTCGAAGTTGGCGACCATCGCGAGCGGTTGCTTACGATCAAGCGGGGCGAGATGTCTTTCGAGGAAGCCAATGAGTGGCGGAAGTCACTGCAAAAGCAATTTGAATCCGCTTTCCAAACCACTAAATTGCCCGAGCGTCCGGACTACGAACAGGCGAATGAGTTTCTGATTCGCGCACGCCACGTCGCGCTAAACGAAGAGCTGCCTTAAACATGATTCCACACGACAAACTAATGGAGCACGTTCGCTCACACCCATACCCGCTCCTGTTCGCGACGATCAGCGGTGCGCACCTGTACGGGTTCCCATCACCCGATTCGGATTTCGACTTGCGTGGTGTGCATCTGTTGCCGCTTGAAACGGTCGTGGGTCTCGACGACGGACGGGAGACGGTTGAGAAAGAAGGAATCTATGACGGCCTGGAAATTGACTTGGTCACACATGACGCGGCGAAGTTCTTTCGGCTGATGCTACGTCGAAACGGATATGTGCTGGAACAACTTCTTTCCCCGCTTGTTGTGTTTGCAACGCCGGAACACGATGAATTGAAGGCGATCGCGGCAAATTGCATCACGCGACATCACGCGCACCACTATCTCGGTTTCGCAGCGACCCAGTGGAAGCTGTTTGGCAAGGAGTCGGCTCCGCGCGTTAAGCCGCTGCTATACGTTTACCGCGTGCTGCTGACGGGAATCCACCTGATGCGCACCGGCAAGGTCGAAGCCAATTTGGTCACTCTGAACGAGGAGGCAAAACTGCCTTACATCGGCGACCTGATCGCGCAAAAACTAACCGGCCCCGAAAAGGGAGCGCTCGGCGCGGCCGATTTGCAGTTTCACGAGTCCGAATATCAAAGGCTAACCAACGAACTCGAACAAGCTTACGCCGACTCAAAGCTTCCAGACATGCCAAGCGCCCGCGATGTACTGAACGATTTGTTGGTTAGGCTTCGCTTGCGCTGCGTCGAGAAGGTAACGAGGCAAATTTAGAAAAAGAGTCGGCCCGGGCTTTCCGCACAGCGTCGGCTCGAATTGAAAAAATGATCTCCGCCTCAGAGGAATTCGGTACAACCCGACGCTGACCAGCGGCCCAAAAAAAGTTGGAAATTTCGTGAACCAATTTGGCAAGAGGTCGTCTAATCAAGCGAACACACGATTGAAGGCAAGTTTGCCAGAATCGATCGTGACACTTTCTGATTGTTGAAATACTTCAGAGAAATTTACAAACAATAACGGAAGCGGAGTCATGTCTTCAAAACAGCCCATGTCCTATCGACCCAAGTTCCATTTTGGAATATCGGTCGAGCAAAATTGCGAGAGTAACGAGACAGTCAGTCTTTTGAATCAGCCATTGGTTCAAGTTAAAGACGGGCAAAGGATCGCGTTACGTCGTGATCTTAGGTGACAAGGGCTACTTCACGTTCATATGGGAAAGCCCGGTGTCGCCTCGAGTGATACTGGGTTTTTTCGTGTCTTGATTTTCGGATTGAAAAAAACCGTCGGATCCTCGCAAAGCAAAAAAAGGACTGGTAGCTGAGACGGTATAGCAGTGGTTTGAAGAACCGCAGACGAGGGTTCGAGCACCTCCCAGTCCACTTGCAATTGTTGCTTGCGACAAAAAGCAAAAAACAAAACGAGAAACAACTGCGCTGAAGATGCGCACTTACTGAAACGAAACAGGAACAACAAACACAACATGGCTCGTTGGACGTCTGGTGAGGTCGCTGGTTTTTCAAGCCAGATAGGTCGGGTTCGAATCCCCCACGAGCTGCTTTTTTTGCGAACAACATTTTCCACTTGGGCTTGCCGACGGGTCGGCGCTTTGACTTGCAATCAGAGCTACTGGGTTCGACTCCCAGCTCGTCCACTTTGTTTATCGGGTAGAGGTGCAGTTGGAAGCACGCCTGTTTTGGGAACAGGAGGGTTTCGGTTCGACTCCGAGGTGCCCGACTTGATGTCGTCTTTTGTTTTGAAAAGGAAGCGCGACTTTCACTGAGTGAGAGACGACATGCGGTAGTCGCGGGCTGGTGCCCAAATCCGTCTGATACGCGGGTCGCGCTGAGTTCAATCCTCAGGGCTACCACTTTTGAAGGCTGAAGGCGGTAGGCCGGAGGCTGTAGGAAAAACCAAACTTAATTCTGGAGACTTGAAATGTCATTACCCCTTCGTTTGAAACGCCGCACTATATCCATTTGAGGTCGTGGTGTAGCGGATGCATCCCTGGTTCTTACCCAGGCGGGCGAGAGTTCGAATCTCTCCGACCTCACTTTTATTCGGCGTGTAGCTCAGTGGTGTGAGCAGCGTTCTTATAAGACGACGGTCGAAGGTTCGATTCCTTCCACGCCGATTTGCGAGACGAGAGGGATTGTGGCAGACAAGGTAATGCATCGGTCTTTTAAACCGAACGATGTGGGTTCGATTCCCACCGGTCCCACTGAAGAGAGACAAGAGACGAGAGACAAGCACTGATGGTCTAACGGCAAGATGCCTCCGTCGTAACGAGGTGATGCGGGTTCAATTCCGGCTCGGTGCTCTTGGAACGCTTCGGCGTTTTTGATCTTTGACAATTTAGAAACATAAACGCGTCTGTGGTGTAGTGGTAACCCATCTGCTTGCCAAGCAGAAATCGCGAGTTCAATTCTCGCCTGACGCATTTATTTCGGAGGGTCCTGTGCTGGCACGGGAGGGCGACTGTTAATCGCTTTGACGCAGGTTCGATTCCTGC
>JBGSKR010000085.1:0-6409 GCA_041741135.1 Mariniblastus sp. | reverse complement strand
ATACTTCACCATTGGCCACCCGCCTGTCTTCCCAACTGATGACCCGACATTGCTCGGCCTCGGCTGGGGGATCATCGCGACTTGGTGGGTCGGCGTTCTGCTCGGTGTTCCGCTTGCTGCTGCATGCCGCCTTGGACGCTGGCCAAAACGGGAGCCCCGAACCCTTTGGCGTCCCTTGATTCGATTGTCCGTCATCTCGTTCGCAATTGCCGCACTCGCCGGACTCGTGGGTTGGATCGCCGCATCCAATGGCTGGGTGTTTCTCGTTGGTTCTATCGCCGATCGTGTTCCGGCAGACCGTCACGTCCCGTTTTTGGTCGACCTCTGGGCGCATAGCGCCAGCTACTTGGTCGGGTTCGTTGGTGGCATTGTACTCATCGTGTTCATTCTGCTCGCGAGGCAGCGCGAACACCTGCGAAGCGGCACATAACATGGTTTTTACGCAAGGCCGCGGCTTCGTCGTTGGAGAGACTTTTGGTTTGCCACGTCGATCGCTTCGGTGACGTGCCGTGGTTCGCCACGCCGCAGACACCGCCTCTTTGGCAACGTGGTTTCTCTTTGGTAAACTGTTTAGTGTTGCGACGCTTTCTGACTTCGGAGAGAAGCGGTGTCGTAAAAACCTTCCGTTGCAGGACTCGTCCGAAATGCCGCGAAAGCCTGCCACTACAATTTGGGACTTTTCCCAGGGGTCGCGTTGCTTGTTGGGTTTGGCGTTGTGATTCTCTTGCTTTGGATCGTGGCTTTCGTTGCGCTTGCCTCTCTCATTTTTACTGGCCTGACCGTTTTCACCAACTGGAACCTCGGCGCGAGGATCGGTTGCAGTGCTGTATCAGCATTCATCGTCTTTAAGGTGCTGGGATTCTTGTCTGCAACACTCGACTTAATTCCTGAGTCATGGATCGACGCCCGAAAGAAGACGAAGCCTTGCCCGGAATGTGGCAAGAATCTGCGCACGGCACTTGCGCAACAATGTTTCCACTGCGGCGCAGATTGGCACGTCAAGGGACATGCAATCAATTAGAATTGCATGGCACCTCATGGTCGCTTTCTTCTCCTATCACGGCGACGGAAGTTCTTCTCGCCTACCTCGCGAAGTTAATCCTATGTCGAAATTTCGGTATTTGTTTCAGCGCTTAATTTTTCGCGAGGCATCCTAAATGCGAATCCCCCAAATTCGAGGACTTATTGATCGCCGCGTACTCATCAACTTTCGAGTTGACGCCGACGTGCTGTCTCGCGTTTGTCCGTCGCCTTTCCGCCCACAGACCGTCAATGGGTTCGGCGTCGCGGGTATCTGCCTGATTCGACTCAAACACATCCGTCCGAAGCTCTTACCTTCTTTCCTCGGCATCTCCTCGGAAAACGCTGCTCACCGAATCGCTGTTGAATGGGATGCAAATGGGGTCACGCAGACCGGAGTGTATATCCCCCGACGCGACACGTCGTCATTTTTGAATGCGTTCGCCGGTGGTCGCCTATTTCCCGGCGTCCACAATCGTGCACGCTTTGATGTCCGTGAAACGGAGAACGAATATCACATCGCGATGGACAGCATCGATGGCTCTGCTCACATTGTTGTCGATGGCCAAACGACTAACGACTTACCAAACGACTCCATCTTCTCGACGGTAGCGAAATGCTCGCAATTCTTTCAGGCTGGTTCCCTTGGTTACTCACCTGCGAGTTCAACCTCACAGTTCGATGGGCTGGAGCTTCGGACGGTCAATTGGAACGTGCAACCACTTGCCGTCCCCAATGTTCAATCTTCATTCATTGATGATCGCGACACTTTTCCTATGGGTTCGGTTACCTTTGATAACGCGCTTCTGATGAGAAACATTGACCATGAATGGCATAGCCGAGAATCGCTCTGCTGCGTCGGTGGCTAACATGGTTTTTACTTTGAGTCCCTTCGCGATCGCCTTCCACGTTTCGCACCGCAGTCTTTTGTTTGGTAAACTGATTGGCAATTCATAGTCACTCGCTTCGTTCATGGCGGTGACGCAATAACCTTCCGTTGGTCGACCAAGATGAATGCCGATCCCGACGATTACCTTGAAGCGTGTGATATCGTTGACTTCCGCGATCCGGCTGTGCTGCGGCTTTCGGGCGAACTTACTGGTGTTGATGTGCGTTCAACTGCCCAACGTTGCTTCGAGTTTGTTCGTGACAAAATTCGCCACAGTTCCGACTACAAATTGAATCCGGTCACATGTGCTGCATCGGACGTTTTGTTGCACAAGACGGGGTACTGTTACGCAAAGAGCCACTTGCTTTGTGCACTATTGCGTGCCAACCGCATTCCCGCCGGAATGTGCTATCAACGACTAACCATCAATGGCGATGACCCACCTTTCTGTTTGCACGGATTGAACGCGATTTTCTTACCCGATACCGGATGGTATCGAGTGGACGCTCGCGGTAATCGTAGTGATGTTTGTGCCGACTTCTGTCCGCCCCGCGAACAACTTGCATTCACGACGAAACACCCCGGCGAATCCGAATTGCCCGACATCTATGTGAGGCCTTTGCCAATCGTTGTAAACTGCTTAAACAACTACGCAACATGGGATCAAGTATTCAACAATCTTCCTGATGCCCCGGTCGTCTAACATTTTAGGATTTGGGAACAGCGAGGCTACGAGCGTGACTTCAAATCGTTGTTCAAGGCGAGCCGCGAAGCTGATCGAGAATGAGGCTCCCCATCGGCGAGTGCGGAATTCTTGGGATGCTGACTTTTAAGGTCCGCCAATCCGTCATACAATTTCAGCACCATTCGTGCACTCCGCACGTTACTGGTTAACTCTACGTTACGTTGCTAAATCCCATCGCCGCGCAAGGTCGTGTCGTGAAATGGCCTACACGGTTTCAACTCGATCGCTGAATCCGACAGAACGGAAACAGCTTCGCTCGTCGTCACGTCTGTCCCTCGATGACTGGACATGGGTACTTGCTCCCAGCCCATCATTCGGATTTCTTGGTTACATCATCGGCCTTGGCGTCGAGTGGTTCATTTCACTCTTCAATGTTGGTATCGCTCCGTTTGCTCACATCGGTTTGGCGATTCCTGGCGTGTGCTTCGGCTTAATTGCCTCCGTCTACATCTATCGTGCTCTCAAGAGCGTGGCCGACGCCGCACAATCCGATCTGAAGAATGGATCTGTTCAGATCATTCATGTCGCCGACTCTCCGGTCATTCAACAAGAAGAATACAATGATGAAGGCCCCATCCTCTACTTCCAAATCGACGCCGACACGATTCTATTGTTGTGGGGGCAATGGCTCTTCGATCCGCACACCTACGGCGCGGAAAACTACACGATTCCCGACGATGTAGAGACCTTCCTAAACGCTCAAGATCGCCGATTTGCGTTCCCCTGTACGGAGTTCACTATTCATCGCTCGCCTGAACTGGGCCGCGTTCTGAAAATTGAAACGAATGGCAAGCCGTTGTCGCCAATCAAGACGTTGAACTGGCGCGATATCCCGTTGCAAGATTTCTCTGACTCCGAAATACTTCAGGGGTCTTTTGATGATTTGCCTAGGACGATGGCGCGGCGCAAATGTGTCCTTGAACCGGAAAAAGCAACGTAACCAATATGAATTTGACATCGCGGATTGATGGAACGGGGTGTCAGTGAGATCGCGAGTTGGCGAAGGGGTGATGGCGGCGCGCTCAAGCACGACCACGGGCTAGTCACAAGCTTACAGTTGCAAACGACTCGCCCCAAACTTGGGACTTACATGTTTTCTTTATGGCGCTGAATAGACGCAATGCACATCTGCCTAGACATTGATGACACCATTACCTACTTGCCAGATTTTTTCGTGAAAATCTGTGAGTCTTTTTCCCACGCTCGAATAACGATTGTCACTTTTAGGACGGAGTTTGAGTCAACTTCCAAATATCTCAATGGTATCGGCATTCGCTACGACCAACTGATCGTGTCTACTGACGTGGCGAATGGAAAGAAACTAGACGAAACACTTCACGAATGGAAAGCCCGTTGTGTCAATCAATTGCAACCGGAAATTTTTTTCGAAGACATGCCTGAGGTCGTATCGTTAATTGATGACAAAATCGCCGTGTTCATGCCCTGCGATCAGATCATACGCTCATGGATCAAATCGAGCCTCAGCAAGCCGAAAAACGCGACATGATCATTGTGAATATGAATTTTGCATCGCGATTGACAGAGTGAAGTCGGCGTTGAATTGATGGCTGTCGTAGGGAAGAAAGTTGGACGACGGTTCGCCAGTCCGGCAATCCATTGCGGAGGATGCTTTTCCGAAATGATACGGTAAAGATGCCATCGATCAGAGCGAAGCGGCCTGCCGCATCATTTCGAGCACATGTTGGTTCGGGCAATACTCGGCAAAAATCGCAGACGGCGATTCCCCCAATCCTTCGGCAAGCCCGGCGGCAACGGCTGGCGAGCGCGACATGCCAGCGTGGCAATGACACACAATCGCGCCCACGTGCTGGCGATGGCGCCAAACAAAATCCCAAATCTGTTTTGCCTGGTCGATCGTCATCGGCTGGCGACCAAACGAACCTTCCGGTTCGGTATCATCGAAATGCAAATAGATCGCGTCTCGAAAACCCGCCCCTCGAATGAGCTTGGGTGGCGGTGCGTTCGCATCGGAAATCGAGACGACCACATAAGCCGACCGAACAACAATACCGGCTTCGATTTCTAAACGAGAGGTGACGATGAGTTGCATGGTAGGATTTTACGAAATACACCGGCCCTAAGAAACGGACGGGCAAAAAAAAGCTTGCATAACTATTGTCGCTTGATTCGTTATTTCAGCATTTCACGCCAGCCTTCGTAAATCATAACCATTGCCAGCGTATCGAGTTCGCAATATTTCAGTAAACCAGTTTGCATCTGTTCACGGTAATCATTGGGAAGATCTTCATACTGAAGTCGCAGATAGGCTGTCATCGCAGCACCGCCCTCACGAATCGAATTCGATTCCTCCAGGTACTACCATTTCTTGTTGGAAATTTTCTTGAATATGTCGGGTATGCGGCGAGGGCGATACGGTGCGCGTCGTATACGATAAGCCGTCAACCAACCCAATCAAACCATCAACTCCACAATAACCTTTTCATCTCGCCTTCGTCGCCCGCATTTGCGGGTGGCGGGGTTGATTTTTTTTAGCTATTGGCGTTTGCAATACAACAACCACGCCCACTTCGGCGCGACTCACGACGCTATCAACGAACTAACTATCCACCATGTGTTGACGGCGGTCGCGTCACCGCAACCCGAAATGCCGAATAACCCACTCAAGACAAGCGAAATTACTATCATGAGCCGCATGGCGATTCTCCTAGGAAGCGATTTTGGTTCTTGTATTCATGGCTACGTTATCACTATGCAGCCTTTGGGAAAAGCACTTGTTTTCGGATCGAGGCAAATCCAGAACGCTGCATATCACGTTGCCCTACTCGAAGGGTAGGTATTGGCCTTGGAGAGCCTTCGGCAGGACGATGACCCCCTCTTCAGACTCGCCAACCGCGGTGGCCGTACCATCCAAGCACAGGCATGCGGTCAACAAACCTGCCAAAGAGTCGACGGTATCATGGGTTGGTAAATTCGGTAGCCGAACATCCTGCTCAAGAATGTTTTGCCAAGTGGTTGTCGAAAAGCTGTCTTGGCATTGTTTGAGAATAAGTGGATCTGGCCAAACGTCTCCGGTAAAGTTTAGCCCCTTCTCTTCACTGACTCTTAACAACCATGCGATGCGTTCCAATTGACCGGGAAGCGTCTTTTTGTTCGCAGGACGAGCACCGATACCGACGACAAAGGACGCGTGTGGATAGACCTCGACCAGAACCCGTGCTTGACCATAGCGCAGATTCACTAATCCTGGAGTATCCCAAATCTGGTATTGCTGTTCTTGAATCAGTTGATCGTAGATTTGCCATCCCGTTTGGATCCAACCTGCTGCATTTTTATTTGGCGTCGAGTAAGTCTGGATATTGTGTTGTTTCAGCATCGCCTCACAAACGCGACAATTGAGAAAGTTATTTCCATCAAAACCATTCGTTTTGCGAACACAGAGATTCGTAGTTCGACTAATGTTTCTCTTGCACGGCGCGTCGATAGCCAGGACTTTGGGCAGATGCTCCAACGACCATGCCAAAACCGATTCAACGCCCATAAGCCGAGCGTGTTGAATCTTCAAGGAATCACCCGCGACCCACGTTACATCCATCGCTCGATCACCCTGCGTCACATCGATACATGCGATCGTTTGGTTTTCTAACAAGCTCATTTCCTTTTAATTTAATTTGCTGGTGGGAAGCTACTGCGAGTAAAAGAAAAAGCCGTGGAGACGCGGACAAAGACAACAAAAAATGTAGGTCCGGCATGAGCCGAACTAAACGCCAATCAAC
>JBGSKR010000084.1:0-3925 GCA_041741135.1 Mariniblastus sp. | reverse complement strand
GACGGCCAAAATCGTCAACGACCAGACACCCGCAGTTACTCTTCATGTGAATAGGAGCTTCGATGATGCCGGTGACGGGATTGAGCGTTGCGTCAAGGTGTTTCAGTTCCATCTCGCCACCGACAACGATCGTCGGTCGCTTAATACGAATCCAGCGTTCATCCACCTCCAAGTCGTTTGTAATGCTAGTAGTCTGAGGTAGTGGAGCCGGTTCGTGAACCGCAGGATCGAACATGCGAATGACTTCGCCGCCAACCGTTAAGGCACGGGGAATCCAGATGAAATCGTCTAGCGCTCGCATCGCGCGCGTTGCCATCGACGTCTTGCCGTTCCCTGGGGCTCCAAACAGGAACATGCTCCGCCCCGAGTTGAGGGCTTGCCCTAGTTGGCTGATCATGAGCTCCGAAACAACCAAATCAGACATGGCATTGCAAACACTTCTATATGTCGGTTTCAGGTTCTTGATCGACTGCCGCAAAATGGCGTTGCTGTAGTCGGCAAGGCTGATGGGCGCGGCGCCGCAATAGGTGGTCCGTGAAAGATGCAACCGAGCCTGCTCGACACCTTTGGCCGAAAGTTCGTATTCGAAATCGCCAACTCCCGCCGACTGCTTGAACCCGATTAGCGCGTCGGCTTTTAGCGCTGCCAACACCGGCTCTAACAACGAGAAGGGAATTTTAGTTTGGCGGGCAATATTGGCCCCCGCCTGATTGCCGTAGAGAAATAGATATTTCAGCACCAAAGGAAACAAATCGTTTTTGTGCAAGCCAGCGTCCTTGAGCGACTTTGGCATAATCGGAACATGCTCGTTCGCGCCGATTGGCGAGCCACCTCGATTCGTAGCGAAACCGATACTAGAGGCGACTCCTTCAGCCGCTGAAGCCAAGGAACCAAAGGTGGAACTGGTCTGCAAATCCATTTTCTTCTCGCTAAAAACTATCGAGTCGGTTTATTCGTCCGCAGTCACCAAAAAGTTTGTCAACATTATCCTGACAATCCTTCCAACCATAGCGTTAAGCGCATCTCGGATGGTAACGTGAGGTAGAGTTAAGGCGTCCACTTTCAAATTTCGGTCGATCAGGTGGAAAGGGCTGAAGCAAAGCCATTTCACCCTCGCAATCCTCCAATCCCACAAATTCGCTTCTCATCGTTAGATGGTACATCCTTCAGCCTAATATCACGTATTCAGTTCAACCAACTATACCCACCTTCCATTCAATAACTTTCACGTCCCGCTCATGATTCACGTTCGGCAACTCACCAAACAGTATTCCGAAATTCAAAGCGGAACATTCACTGCGGTCGATCGAATCAGCTTCGACGCCATGCCCGGTCAGATTTTCGGATTGCTTGGTCCTAACGGAGCCGGCAAAACGACGGCACTACGACTTCTTAGCACCGTCTTGAAGCCGACGTCTGGCACGGCGATCATCAATGGATTCGATGTCGTTGCCCAACCCGATCAAGTCCGACACCAGATCGGTTTCGTTTCAACTAACACGGCAATCTATGACCGGATGACGGCTTGGGAGATGGTGCAGTATTTTGGGCGGTTGTATGGCATGAATGAAGAGACACTCAACCAGCGAATGGAACACCTCTTCGAACGATTTCAGATGAACAACATTCGCGATCTCTTGGGTAGCAAGATGTCGACCGGCATGAAACAAAAGGTTTCGATCGCGCGGGCGATGATTCACAATCCTCCGGTGCTGATTCTCGATGAAGCGACTTCGGGATTGGATATTTTGGTCGCCAGAGAAGTCTTGCGAACCGTCGAACAAGTCCGCGAGCAAGGCATGTGCGTGGTCTACTCGTCCCACATCATGACCGAGGTTCAGCGACTTTGCGATCGAATTGCGATCATGAATCGCGGCCGAATTTTGGCTCAAGGCACCATTAGCGAACTTGCCGAGACGCATCAGGAATCGAACCTTGAAGAACTTTTTTATCAGTTGATCTGCAATTCCGAACGAGAGTTTTCGAGCGCATAAAACGATGTAGGTTGGACATTCCTGTCCGACCAACCTCCTTACTTTTGATCTCGCGTTGAGAATTTAATAAAAAATGGAAGGCTTGCAACTTCCAACAAAACACATGCAATTTAGAAACATTAAACTCATCTTCACTCGCGAACTGCGCGACCAATTGCGAGATCGGCGAACCCTGTTCACCGTCGCCGTGATGCCCATGCTGCTCTATCCGTTGATGGGCATGGCGATGTTGCAAGTCAGTCAGTTTCTGCAAAAACATCCCTCGACGGTGTGGATTATTGGCACGGACAATTTGCCAGATCAGCCGGGTTTGCTGGTGGCAGATCAAAGCACCATTGATGAGCCTACCGCTCGCGAGGATCTGAAATCATCGTTCTTGGAAACGGATTCGTCTGTCGCAGGCTTGGCCAATGTTCGATTCAATCCAAACTTGATTCCGCCGAACGATGCAGGTCTGTTGGAGGTTCTCGCCGTTGATGCTGGTGTGTCAGAGTTCAACGAGTTGGTCAAGACTTATCAATCTCTTAGGCAGCAGGCCAATGGTCAAGCTTTAGCGGATCAGATGATTCAAGCAGAATTGCAACGACGTGGCGTGGACGTGGCGGTGTTTTTTGCGGAACCCATTTCAGTTCCTGATTACCGTGGGCTCGAACAGTCGGACAACTTATTTGACGTTCCTGAAATTGAATTATCCAGTCCCGAACTTTTTGAATCCGAAGCGTCAGAAGAGTCGATCGCGGCCCCCACGGTCTACATCTTCCACAATTCCGCCAGCGATCAATCGCGAATGGGCGCGGAGCGAATGACAAGTTTGCTGAATCGATGGAAGGCGGAATTTTTGGCAGGCGTTTTAGCCAAAAATGACTTGCCCCAATCCTTGCTGGCAGGCATCGACATTCAGCGTGCTGACATCGCTCAGCAAACAGTCAAACAAGCAGTAATGTGGTCAAAGATTTTGCCGTTCATCATTGTCATCTGGGCGCTGACGGGTGCGTTCTATCCGGCGATCGACTTGTGCGCCGGAGAGAAAGAACGCGGCACCTTTGAAACGTTGCTGAGCAGTCCCGCCGCTCGCAGCGAAATCGCGATCGGAAAACTGCTCACCGTAATGAGCTTCAGTGCCGCGACCTCGTTTCTAAATTTGATCAGCATGGGGTTCACGGGTATTTTTGTTGTTTCGAAAATGGGCGGGAGCATGGGCGTCGGCGGATTGCCCGTCGGACTTCCGCCACTCAGCGCGTTTCTGTGGTTGACGTTGGCCTTGATTCCGATTGCAGCATTGTTCAGCGCAGTGGCACTCGCGGCGGCAGCTTTCGCGCGCAGCAGCAAAGAGGGCCAATACTATCTCGTGCCGCTGATGATGATTTCAATGCCGCTGATGATGGTTCCCATGTTGCCGGGAACGCAGTTGAATTTTGGAACCAGCTTAATTCCGGTTAGTGGTTTGATGTTGTTATTGCGAGGTTTGATCGAAGGGCAAACGGCGAATTCGCTACGCTTCGTGGCTCCGGTTGGAATGGTGACGTTTGCTTGTTGCTGGTTCTCAATTCGATGGGTGATTCATCAATTCAATAGTGAAACCGTGCTGTTCCGCGCCAGCGAGCGAATCAGCATTGCGGGCTGGCTGAAACACTTGATGCGTGATCGACATGAACTGCCAACACTGGCCGCAGCTTTAATTTGCGCGCTCGTGATTTTGGTGTGCAAGTTTTTCATTGGCTTCGTCGCTCAGACGCCAACGACGTTTCTTGAATTTACTCGCCAAACGTTGATCATTCTGGTAGCCACCGTTGGCATGCCTGCGATTTTGATGGCGATGATGCTGACTCGCAATCCACGAAAATCTCTTCGCTTGAATGCTTGCTCGATTTCGATGGCTTGTGCGGCGGTGCTCGCGGCGATCTTGCTCAACCCAATGTTTACCTGGATCA
>JBGSKR010000083.1:0-3268 GCA_041741135.1 Mariniblastus sp. | reverse complement strand
TCTGCAAGACGCCATGATCGAGTCGAGCGTCAACATCCGAACCATCAACGGTGCTGGGCAAGCTAAAACTGCGGAGCACGCGGGTAAATCGGCGTTCGTTCAAATGTTTGTTTTTGCCGTTGGATTCTTTGGCGAGTCGTTCACCTTGAATCGTCAACACGCCGTTCTCGACGTTGACATTGATCTCGTCTTTGGTGAAACCAGGAAGTTCAGCATCGATCGTGATCGATTCCTCGTCCTCTTCGACATCGACAGGATAATTGCCCAATCCGAATTCTGACGATTTGGAGTCAAGCATGGGGCGGAAGAATTGGTTCATGCGATTCTCCAATTGTTGAAACGGATCGTTCCAGAGATCGTTGACAAGACTGCGGTTTGATTGATTGCGTTTGGTAACTGTGGACATGGAATTACTCGCTCCTTTCTGAATTGAGCACAAACAGGGGTTAACGAAAAAACTAGAGATGCAGACAACGCTCGCAAATGCTGGGTGCGTGTTTTGCCGGTTCTATATCAGCAAAACTTGAACCACAAAACGCGGGTCAATTTGTCAGGCACATCAAATCACGATTGCCAAAAAATGCAAAATGCGTGCCAATTTAGAAGAGTGGCAAGAGCCTAAGCCACCGTCCAGGTATCGCCACCGTGGAACAATTTTTCCAGCTCGCCAGCGCCCTGTTGCTCGCGCGCATCATTGACTTGAGCGTTAAGCATACTGTCATAAGTTGGGCGATCGACATCGCGGAACACGCCCATGGGTTCGGGAAATTCCGGATGGCGAAGTCGAGAAAGTAAAAACGCCAATTGGGAATTGGGAGCTTTCTCGTCGTGGAACAACAGGTCATCTTGCGCGATGCTGCCATCCAGCGAAACGATTTCCGGAGTGAACTCGTTCAAGCGAATGCCTTTGGTGCCATTGCTAAAGATCAGCGGTTTGCCGTGCTCCATGAAAACCGTGGTGTCGTCCTTGGTCGCTTTGTCTTTCGCATAATCCCAAATGCCGTCGTTAAAAACGTTACAGTTTTGGTAAACCTCCAGAAAAGAAGTGCCACGGTGCTGCGACGCACGGGTTAGCATTTCGACCAAGTGCTTGATATTCGTGTCGACCGAGCGGGCAACAAAAGTCGCTTCCGCCGCGATCGCAATCGAGATCGGATTGAGAGGGTAATCGATCGAACCACGTGGAGAAGATTTCGTGACCGCGCCAACCTTCGACGTGGGCGAATACTGGCCTTTGGTCAGTCCATAAATCGCGTTGTTGAACAGTACGATGTTAACATCGAGATTGCGGCGAATGACGTGCATGAAGTGATTGCCCCCAATCGAGAGCGCATCACCATCACCTGTGATAACCCAAATATCAAGTTCGGGTCGAGTCGATTTGAGGCCAGTGGCAAACGCCGGCGCGCGACCATGGATACTGTGCATACCGTAAGTGTTCATGTAATACGGAAACCGACTTGAACAGCCGATCCCGGAAATGAACACCGTGTTCTCAAGCGACGCCCCGGTTTCGGGAAGTACTTTTTTCATTTGCGCGAGGATCGAATAATCGCCACAGCCGGGACACCAGCGGACATCTTGATCGGAAGCGAAATCAGCGGCTTTAAGAACAGGGAGTGCAGACATTTTTATAGAGTTTTCAGTTGGCAGGGTTCAGTTGGCAGTTTTTTGATTTCAAATTGAAGGATTTTAAATTTGAGATTTAAGATGTCAAATTTCAGGATTTGGCAAAGTTTTGAATGGCTTCCACTACTTCGCTGACACTGAACGGTTTGCCTTTAATTTTGTTCAGTCCCTGTGCATCGACCAAGTATTTGTTACGAATCAACAATCGCAACTGTCCAGAGTTCAGTTCCGGAACCAGCACGCGATCGTATCGTTTCAGGATGTCACCCAAATTTCGAGGGAACGGATTCAGCCAACGCAAATGAGCGTGGCCGACTTTCATGCCATCCGCAACGCATCTCATCACTGCAGTGTGGCAAGTCCCATACGTTCCACCCCAACTAAGAATCAAAGTGCCCGAGTCGGAACCTTCGACGACTTGTTCCTCGACAAAGTCCGCAACGAGATCGACTTTGCGAGCTCGCGTACGCACCATATGTTCATGGTTGTCGGGGTCGTAGCTGACGTTGCCAGTTCCGTCCTGTTTCTCAAGGCCACCGACGCGGTGCATCAACCCCGGAGTGCCAGGCAACGCCCAAGGACGGGCGAGATTCTCATCGCGCTGATAAGGCATAAACGGCTTGCCATCGTCGCTCGCGACCGGATGCTGAATTTCGATTTTCGGTAGCTCGCTGATCGTGGGGATTTTCCAAGGCTCGGCACCGTTGGCAATGTAACCATCGGACAACAGAATCACGGGCGTCATGAATTTCGTCGCAACTCGCCACGCTTCGATTGCCACATCAAAGCAATCGGCGGGACCGCGCGCGGCGATTACGGGCAACGGCGATTCGCCGTTTCGTCCGTGCATGACCATCAACAAATCGGACTGTTCAGTTTTCGTTGGCAAACCGGTGCTGGGTCCGCCCCGCTGAACGTCAATAATGATCATTGGCAATTCGAGGATCAGACCAAGACCCATGCCTTCGCCTTTGAGCGCGATGCCGGGGCCGGAACTGGTGGTGATCGCCATGCTGCCGCCAAACGCCGCTCCGATCGCCGAACAGATCGCCGAAATTTCGTCCTCCGCTTGAAATGTTCGCACGCCAAAATTTTTGTGACGGGAGAGCTCATGCAAAATGTCGCTGGCGGGCGTGATCGGGTAAGAGCCAAGAAATAGTTCTTTGCCGCTGAGTTTTGCTGCGGCGATCAGACCCCAAGCCAGCGCTTGATTGCCCATGATGTTTTTGTATTTTCCTGGCGGAAGTTCAGCTTTGGGAACCGAATAAGTTGACACGAAATCTTCGGTGGTCTCGCCGTAGTTCCAGCCCGCATGAAGCGCCAATCGATTAGCGGAAGCGATATCCGGTTTGCCAGCAAATTTTTTGTCGATGAAGCGTAGGGTCGGTTCAACACTGCGACCATACAGCCAAAACACCAAGCCCATTGCAAAAAAGTTCTTGCACTGATCGGCCAGCTTTTGCGACAGGCCCGTCGGCGCGACCGCAGCGCGGGTCAAACTGGTCATCGGAACTTTGATCGTGCGGAAATTCTTGATCGTTCCATCTTCCAAGGGACTGGCCTGCAGTTTGGCCAGCTTCAAATCTTTGGCTTCAAAACTATCCGAATTGACGATCAACAATCCCGTCGGCTTGAGGTC
>JBGSKR010000082.1:0-3897 GCA_041741135.1 Mariniblastus sp. | reverse complement strand
TTTCGTCATTTTGACGAGCGGGCCATTTTCTTCGCTCTTCTCATTGGCTACGGCTGCTGAAAATTCGAGAAATGAAAACAGGACGGTGGCAGCTAGATCTGCTTCCGTGAACTCGGTTCCGCTCAGCAAGACCCTCCAAATCAGCGAGCAGATTGACGAACTCGTTGCCGCTAAACTCGCGACGCTTGATCAGCAGCTCAATCCACTTTCGACTGACGAAGTGTTTGTGCGTCGAGTCTACCTCGACATCGCCGGACGCATTCCGACCTTGGAGGAAACCAATTCCTTCCTGCGAAACTCCAGTCGAAACAAGCGAGCAAAATTAATAGACGAATTGCTCGACTCCTACGGCTATGTCAGCCGCCAATTCAATTTCTGGGCTGACTTACTGCGAATTCAGTCTCGTCAAACCGGAAATGTTTCGGGCGAGCCATACATCCGCTTTGTTAAAGACTCGCTCGAGCAAAATTTGCCTTACGATGAATTCGTCCACCAAATGATCACGGCGGAAGGGGGCAATATGGAACGTGGCAAAGGCGCGGTTGGCTATTACCTTCGCGATCGCAACATGCCAGAGGATAACATGTCGAACACGATTCGCATCTTCCTCGGAACGCGACTCGAATGTGCTCAGTGTCACGACCATCCGTTTGACAAATGGACTCAGCGGCAGTACTTCGAAATGGTCGCGTTCACTGGCGGCATTGAATATCGCATCAAGGAAAATCAGCAGAAGTTTCAGTCGCTTCGCAAAGGAAGAGACGACCTTACCGAATTCCAATACAAGGTTTTGCAGCGGCTAACTCAATTTACTTCTTATGGCATCTCCGGTTCCGGCACTGGATTGGCTCGACTGCCCGAAGGCTATCAAGGCACCGAGGGCGACGCGGGCGAAATCGTTACCGCCAAAACTATGTTCACCGGAGAAGCCCTCATCGAAGTTGAGATTCCACCTACACCGAAGCTTAACCCGAACAAAAAGTCCAACAAGAATAATCGTTATGCCCCCATCCGAGGAGCTAAACCAATCGGCACGCGAGCCGCCTATGCGGAGTGGCTGATTGATTCCGACAACCCGCGCTTCGCGACCGTGATCGCGAATCGATTGTGGAAACAAGCTTTTGGCTTGGGGCTGATTGAGCCGGTCGATGTCATTGAAGACAGCACCGTCGCTTCCAATCCAGCGCTGCTGAACTATCTCAGTGAAACGATGGTCGAGCTGAATTTCGACATGAAGCAGTTCTTGCGAGCCGTTTACAACTCTCGGACTTATCAGGCGACGGCTTTCACATCAGACGTGCTTAATTCTCAAGAGTTCGCCTTCAACGGCCCTATCGTCAGACGACTCTCGGCGGAACAGATTTGGGATTCGTTGTTGGTGCTGACAACTGAAGACATTGATCAACGTTATCAACCTGTCGAAAATCCGTTGCCTGGATTCCCAAGTGACCCTGCGGAGGCTTACGAGAAAATTTTGCAAATGGATTCAGCACAAATTTTGAAGTACATCGACGGTCTGGCAGATATTGATCGCAGACAGTTGAAGAACAAACAGGATAACAAATATTCCGCCCTCTTCGCACAACTTCAATCCGATCGAAAAACGCTGAGCAAGCAAATAAAGGAAGCACAGCAAAAAAGGAATGTGAAGCTCGAACGTGAGTTGAAAATAAAACTGGCAGAAATCACTTCGCAATTCCGCAAGAATGCGGGAGGAAAGAACTCTCGATTTCTGCGAGCTTCCGAGCTATCCTCGCCCAGTCCTCCCGGACATTTTCTGCGCGAGTTTGGTCAATCAGATCGTGAAACAATCGACAACTCAAACACCGATCCGGCTGTGACTCAAGTGCTGTCGATGATGAACGGCTACATCGAACAATCGATTTGCCGCGACAACAACAGCCAATTAATGCAATCCGTGATGGCCACGAAAACCGCTGCGGAATGCACCGAAACGATATTCCTGTCGATGCTTAACCGACGTCCTACCCGCAGCGAGATGAAAGATTGGGAATCGGAATTCAGTGCGGCCATGCGGCAACAAGACAAAACTAAGCTTAAAGAAATCTATAGCGATTTGATCTGGACTCTAGCCAACTCGAACGAGTTCATTTTTGTTAAATAAGGCTTCGACCAATATCCACTTTTTCGGTAGCCACTCTCGCCATTGTGTGGCCATTCTTCAGTTCGGCAATCCATTATTCAACACTCTTATCCATTCAGGCAATCGCAATGACAAATTTCACACGTATTAACGATCATTTTTCCCGACGCGCTTTTGTAACCGGTGCCGCCAAAACTTTGCTCGGTGTCGGAACCTTGCAGTTGTTAGGGTCGGATGCGTTTGCTGCCAGCTTCGATGGTGATGCACCCATCATGCCCGGAGGTAAAGCCAAGTCGGTAATTTATTTGTACATGTCAGGCGGCATGAGCCATCTTGATACGTTTGACACCAAACCGGGTGCAGAAACCCAAGGACCCGTCGAGTCGCTCAAAACTTCTGCCGACGGTGTACAGATCAGCCAGTATTTTCCGGCGATGTCAAAACAGATGCATCATGTCGCGGTTGTGAATTCAATGAACTCGAATCAAGGGGCTCACGAACAAGGCCGCTACTTCATGCACACCAGTTACACACTTCGTGGAACGGTAAAACATCCCGATCTCGGTGCCTGGACGGCAAAGTTTTTGGGCAAGAACAATCCGTCGCTGCCCGCCAATGTAAAAATCGGCGGGGCCAGCCAAGGTCTCGGAGCGGGCTTCCTCGAATCGGAATTCGCCGCCTTGCCAATTGGTGATCCAGAGTCGGGCTTGCAACATTCGCAAATGGCCGCAGGCGTTAGTGAAAGCCGCTTTGCGGCGAGAATGAGAAAACTAAACGCGATGAATCAGGACTTCGCCGGTAAGTTCAATACGCGCGAGGCCCGCGCCTATTCTTCGATGTACGACGAAGCCGTCAGTCTGATGAAGTCCGAGGATTTGAAAGTCTTTGATCTCACCAACGAATCCGATGTTGTTCGCGATCGCTACGGACGCAACAAATTTGGTCAAGCTTTACTTCTCGCACGTCGGTTGACCGAAAGCGGCGTGCGATTTGTCGAGGTTGAAAACGGCGGCTGGGACACCCATGGTGATAACTTCACTCGCGTGGAAGAAAAGAGTGCAGAGCTCGATCAAGCGATGGCGGCCTTGATCGCCGATCTCTCGGCGGCCGGGAAACTCGATGAAACGTTGATCGTGCTGGCGACCGAATTCGGACGCACGCCCACGATTCAGACCGATCGTGATAACGGACGCAATCACTATCCACAGGCTTTCACGTGTTTGCTCGCCGGTGGCGGTATCAAAGGCGGCATCAAGTATGGCAGTACGGATAAAGAAGGTCGCGAGGTCGTCGCAGATTTGGTCAGCGTGCCAGATTTCAATGCCACGATCGCTCACTCGCTCGGGTTACCCATCGAAAAGAAAGTCATGTCGCCATCGCTTCGCCCGTTCACCGTGGCTGACAAAGGCAAACCGGTTTGGGGATTGTTCGCTTAGGCAACCGATTGGAGTAAAGCGAGCGGTAGAAGCGAATCTGCCAGCCCTATTGATGAGCCGGGCCTTCATTCCTTAGTTGCGCTGCGGACTACTGAGGTATATGGCGATCTGCTGATCGCCTGTATACTATAACTCAGTCTCAAGTTGGCTCGGAGCGGATATTTGTTTCGTCATCGACCACCCGAAAAGTGCAGTATTATTTCGCTTTCGCTTTCGCTTTAGTCAACTTGAGAACTCTTTGGCAAACCATCGAAGGCTCTCAACCGATGAAAAAGAATGAGTTGATTTTCTATCGCGATTTGTTGGGCGATATAAAAACTCGCGTCCGACAAGCTCAGCATCGTGCGGCCCTTTCGG
>JBGSKR010000081.1:0-4947 GCA_041741135.1 Mariniblastus sp. | reverse complement strand
TTTCCCACGGCGAGCGGAAATGATTGAACATCAATGAGGAAGCGGGGTTCGGTAAACGCGAGGAAGAATCCATAAAAAACCCTATGAAATACCCTAAAGCCGTTGTGGGGGCGCATGAAAAATGAAGCCAATTCGTGAGCCAACTTGTAGCGGAAATCTCGCGTTCATGTCAACGGAAGCAGTAGTCGTTGGGGCATGCGAATGAAGCTGCAAGTTCGCCGACATTGCTAGCATGACCATGGGCTGTGACATAAGCTTCTAGCCTGTGCATACCTCGGGCTTGAGAAACGTAAAACTTTTGCGCGCTAAGTCAAGAGAAGTGGCCACCACATCGGGCCCATTAAGTCCCGGGTCACAAGCTGCAAGCTTGCGCTACCCAAAAGAGAAATAATTTGCCGCGCGCGTTTTCACAAACCAACCGCAGAATTGATCGTTTCCATGATCCAGTGATTCATGTCCGCCATCGTTTTTGGGCAAACCAAATTTTTCTGCGGATACTGCCGGAGAGTGACCGTGAAGCCGGCAATATGCAGTAGACGCAGTTGCTCGCAGAGTTGAGACTCGTTGAAGTCATGCGAGCAACGACTGTGCGCCCAAAAAATAGGCAATTCTCGACAACGATTCCACGTTCGTAGTGGGGCCTCGTTCGGCAAAGGACCACCTACCGAAAGTACACCAGCAAACAATTCCGGGTGTTCGAAGGCAAGTCGAAATGCCATCGTGCCGCCACTGCCCATGCCCGCCAGAAAAATTCGATGGTTAGCGATATGAAATCGCGACCGCGCGCCATCAATCGCCGCGATCACCGCTTCGTGAGCCGATTCGATGGAGGCCGATTCCTGAGCCCAACGGCCAGCATTCGGATTGGTTTTTACGCTGATTTTTCCTGGTTTGTGATTTGTTAACGGAGATTCTGGGGCAACGCCAACATAATTCCGCAAACTTAAATCCAGCATGGCTCGTTGGATTTCGCGGGAGTTTTGACCTTCCGAATGCAGCCACACAATCAAAGGATAGGCGTAATTTTTTTCGTAATGAAGCGGGACGAAAAAAGAGAGTTGAGTTGATGTTGTTGGAACGGCTGTCGTGGTCGGTTCAACTTCAACCGACGGAGAAGGCCAAGCTTTCTCGGCAACGCCACCGGAAAGCGGAGTGAAATTATCCATTTCCCCTGTGGCCAGCGGACTTATTTTGATTCGATTCATCGCCTGTCACCAATCCTGACTGACGTTTCGTTGACGGGTAAGCTTTCGAAGCGTTTTTGTATGACAGTTCCGAATCTGAGTCAATTGCGATTTTGGCAGTCGTTCCAAGAGAACGCGAGCTAGGTTACGGAAACTCGTTACCAAAATTGCAGGCCTTTCGCTAAGACAAAAACCTGAGCTTTCAAAGAGCGATCCAGCGTGGCGGAACGAACCAAGCTTGTTTACATTGATCCGCCAATACGTTTTTAAAAAATGAGCGAACATCACCTACCGAGAATTGTCACCAATTCGACTGCGCAAAGTCTCATTGGTTGCGCCAGATTGTCGCAGAAGGTGTATTCAGCATCCATAAAGCAGCATTATTTTGCATTTTAAGGCGTAGGTCATGGTTGGCATTTAGATTGCTTCATGGTTTAATAGAGGCCTAACGGAGTGAGTTCCTGAAGCGCTATAAGAGACTCTACAGCAAGCGACAAGTTTGCGAAAAATTGTATGTTGAGTTTTTAGAAGGAACTCGCCAAGTGTTTTCAAAACACGGGGTCTCGCAACAAGTGATTGCTGATCCCATTCCTGAAAATCGAGAGAGAGCTTTCCATGATTCGCGTTATCTTCGGCTACCAGAACTATTTCCTGATGACGCTGTCTTTGATCGCTGGAATTGCGACCTGCGTTGTCTTAATGTAGTGGCGACGTTAACTTTCGTATTTGCCAAAGATCATGCGGCCCGCGCTGGTCTGCAACATGCTGGTAACGGAAATGTTGATTTCACGTCCAACATGTTCTCGACCGTCTTCGATGACGATCATTGTCCCATCATCGAGATAGCCCACGCCTTGAGTCGCACCTTCGCCGGGCTTCACGACGCGGATACGGACTTGTTCGCCCGGCAGAAAAACGGGCTTTAAAGAATTGGCGATTTCATTGAGATTGATTACCGGCACGTTTTGAAGTTTGGCGACTTTGTTCAAATTGAAATCGCCCGTGACGACTTTGCCATCGAGATGTTTGGCCAGCATTAATAATTTGAGATCGACCGGTTCGCCTTCCATTTCCGGAAGTTCACGATCGTAAATTTTAAAATCGACGTTCTTGTTGTTTCTCAATCGGTCGAGCACGTCGAGACCTCGCCGTCCGCGTGAGCGGCGAAGTTTGTCACTACTATCGGCGATGCTTTGCAATTCTCCGAGGACAAAGCGGGGCATGACCAGTTGATTGTCGATGATTCCAGTCTCAATCACATCAGCGATCCGCCCATCGATGATCACACTCGTGTCGAGGATAAAGGGTTTGAGACCCTTCACGTCTTTGCTGAATTCGACATACGGAATCACAAAACGGAAATCCTCTCGTGTCTGCCAGAGCAAACTGATGCAGGCATAGCATAAACAGATTCCGCAAAACGAAACAACAATGGCTTTTAGCATATCGGGAGCAACGCCTAGTCGTCCGACATTGCCAAGCCCGAACAATGGCGTGAGAGCGAGGTTGACCACATAGGTCAAAAACATGCCGACAACCAAGCCGAAGTAAACGCTGGAAATCATGTCGATCCGTTTATCGCGAGCGAGCAGATCAACAACGATAATTAGGACAGCCCCGAGCAAGAACAGGCTGAACACAATCATCCGAATGGTGCCAATCTCGTAGGGCGGGTCCTTCGCGACCAAGTTGGGGCTAAGCGAGAGAGACAACCCAAGTCCAATCGCAACTAAGAAAAAACAAGCGCGTAAAATCCACAATGCCATGGTGTCAATTTCTCAAGTTGTTGCGGCGCGAACTGCCATTGCAGTCCGTTTAGCTGCGAATTAAAAGAAGGATACGATGGTGACCCCAAGAGACGTGCCATCGGCGAAAAGTCCCATATTACCAGTCGCCCGCCGAGAATGCAGGACTAGGGAAACATCTTTCGATAAGTTTCTTCACAATAGTGGTCGGTCATACCGGCAAGATATTCAACCGCCATTCGTCGCAGGCCGATCCGCTTTGCGCGAGGCCGATACTTATCTGGAAAGAACTCCGGATGATCGCAGTAAAATTGATACATTCGTTTCAACCGGTCTTGAGCCTCCTCGCGAATCGTGATCAGTTGCGGATGTCGGTAAACTCGTTCGTAGAGAAACTGTTCGAGTTCTTTTTTTTGTTGGTTCAGATCTTCGGCATGGCCAATTCGAAAATCGCTGGCCACCGCTTCTGATGTACTGCCGAAGTTACGCTCTGCTAATTCATCGGCGCAATGTCGTAGCAGGCTGGAAACCTGTTTTTCAATTAAGCGATGAACAAGCGCCTTACGTAGCAAGTCTTCGTTCAACGACGAGTAATTCCTACGAACGTAGTCGAGGCAATCGGCAATCAAACTCAGGTGTTTCATCTCGTCGATCACTACGAGACCAAGCTTAATAGCATCGTCGGTGTCGTGAGCGTCGTAAGTCGTGCTATCGGCGGCGTCGACCAACTGGACTTCTAGTAATGTGTTCTCGCGTGGGTTCGTTTTGTCGATGCGGCTGGTCTGACCGAGCAAGACTTCGTGAGTGAGATTCAGCCCAGGAAAACTGTGGAAACGAATTTCGATCTCTTGTACAACCGTCAACGCGAATTGATTGTGGGAGAAACCACCCGCGTCAGCAATGCACTCGTGCAGGGCGTCTTCTCCGGCGTGCCCGTACGGAGGATGTCCGATATCGTGCATCAGCGCAAGAGCTTCGATCAAATCTTCATTCAGTCCAAGCGGTCGCCCAATCGTTCTTGCGATGGTGGCAACCTCTTGGGTATGAGTCAGTCGAGTGCGATGATAGTCGCCCATCTCGCCCGTGAAGACTTGCATTTTCCCGCTGAGGCGGCGATAAGCCGAGCTATGCAAAATCCGATCGCGGTCCCGCTGAAACGGACCGCGATAAGGATGCTCGGCCTCCGGATGTTTTCTTCCGAGAGTGTCAATGCTGTGCATCGCAAATGGAGCGAGCAACGCTTTTTCTCGCTCATACACCCATTGCAGCGTTCGCGTTGGTTCGGTGGAATTCAAACGAAAGTCTTATCTGTTTGAGAACGGGGTTAAACCTTCGCCGCTTCGCGAAAACTCGCAGCTTGTCCGGCTTGGCCGAATTGAGTCATGCGATCAATGCAAACTTGCTTCATGGCATCGCGAGCGGGTTTCATGTAGGCGCGAGGATCGAATGCGGTTGGGTCTTCAAACAAAACTTTACGGATTGCACCAGTAATCGCCAAGCGATTGTCGGTATCGACATTGATCTTACGAACACCGTGTTTGATGCCGCGTTGAATTTCTTCCACGGGCACCCCATACGTCTGACGGATTTCGCCGCCGTATTGATTGATGATGTCCTGAAGTTCTTGGGGCACGCTGCTGCTGCCGTGCATGACGAGGTGACAGTTCGGTAAGCGACGGTGAATTTCTTCGATGCGATCCATGGCTAACACATCGCCGTCTGGTTTGCGAGTGAATTTGTACGCACCATGGCTCGTGCCGATCGCGACCGCGAGAGCGTCAACGCCCGTTTCAGCAACAAATCGCTCGGCTTCGTCGGGGTCGGTCAGCAATTGGTCATGGCTGAGTGCACCGACGGCACCGTGTCCGTCTTCTTGTTCGCCTTCACCCGATTCGAGCGAACCGAGACAGCCCAGTTCGCCTTCAACTGAGACGCCTTTGGCATGAGCCTGATCAACCACCTCGCGAGTGACCCGTACGTTGTAGTCATAGTCAGCGGGAGTCTTGCCGTCTTCTTGC
>JBGSKR010000080.1:0-6135 GCA_041741135.1 Mariniblastus sp. | reverse complement strand
CTTTCTCTGGAAGTCCCGTTTCCAGTCGAAGTTTCAGAATAGTCGACAACGCCAGAATCGTTGTCGCGGTGGATCGACCGTCGATGCCAATCGTCGCCAGTTTGGATACGTCCGAACGCTGGCGAGCGTTGTAGGCGACCTTGCATTTCGGATTCAAGCAGAACCGAAACGGTGCTTTGAGAAATGCCGCCGTGATTCCGCTGGGGTTCTGTTTTCCGTCGGTTCCGATATTGAGTAACTGTGGAACCGGTTGGCTGCGTTTGATTCGGTAATCCCCGTGATGCTCTTCGATCCATTCAGGTGGAACGAGCGGAATCATTTCGGACTCCGTAGTCGGCCAAGGAAACTCAGTCGAAATGTAGAGATAGCCCGATTCGAGATCATCACTTACCGAGGAGCGAAAGTTTTCGCGGGGCTGGATTTCTTCACCATCGCTAAATTGCTTGGGCATCTCAATTCGATAATACTCTTGTCCACAGCAACGACAGAACACCATCGGCATCAAGACTTTGCTGCGATCGCCGGGAACGAATTGCTGGCCTCGCAGCGTGATCGTGCGAACGGATTCCGATTCAATGGACGCCCATGCCGTGTCGCCACGAGTGATGAATTGATGCAGTCGAAAGGCAAAAACATTGAAGCCGGTCGCTGGGTTCTTTGCTTCTTCTAGCGTGCCGCCGTCGAGGTAGCGTTGAATGGCGGCGTTGGCATCATCGGCTGAAACGTTGACAAGTTCGGCGAGTTCCACCGCCGCTCCCGATTCGCCCTTGATCGCTTTTGGCGTTTGCCGGATGAGCTGATTCGTTTCAGGCTCCCGAGTCAGGCCGAACGTTGATTCCAACCAGGACGCCATCGGTGAGTTCACAAATTGCTGAAAATCCATCGAGTAAGGGTCTTCATTGGCAATCGATTGTGCCAACAGGACTTTGTTTGCTTCGATTTCGAAATCCAGTTCATGGGTGGTTCGACGAAGCGACTCGCCAATCACATTTCCAACAGGAACATGCTCACCAAAAATCTTCGATGCAACTTCGGCGACCACTTGAGCTTGCTCGTGCGACGTTCCAGCCGATTCCATCGTTGCGGACGTTCCCACGCAATTCAATTGCTTACTTCCAAACGCATCCCGGCAGCGGCGAATCAACATTGCGACATCCGCACCCTGGCGCCCGCGATAGGTGTGGAGTTCATCAAAAACCAGAAAGCGAAGATTGCTGGCCGACGAGACAAGTCTTTTTTCTCCGATGCGTGTCAGGATCAGTTCCAACATCACATAGTTGGTCAGCAAAATATCGGGTGGATTTTTGAGGATGCGTTCTCGTTCCTCGGTGCCTTCTTGACCCGTGTAGCGTGCATAGGAAACGGGCAACTCTTTGCCATCGAATCCCAGTTTAAGAAACTTGTCAAGTTCCTCGCGTTGGCTGTTCGCCAGCGCGTTCATTGGGTAAACGACGATTGCTTGCAGGCCACGCCCCGTTCCGTTTTTGAGGACGTGATCGACAGCTGGAATGATGTACGACAAGCTTTTCCCAGAACCCGTTCCGGTGGTCAACACATAGGGCTCGTTCCGCAGATAGGTTTCAATCGCTTGGTCTTGGTGACGGTGCAGTCGTAGTGTTTTTCCTAGCTGATCACTTTCCGATTTGATGCGAAATATTTGGCCACACTCTTCGTGCAGCAGTTTTTCTGAAACGAGTTGCTCGATCGACCGTCCAGGCTCGAAAGACGGGTTGAGTTGCAGCAAAGGCTCTGGCCACAGCAGGCCGTTTTCGATGCCAGACCGGACACGCTCGGAAATACGTGGGTCAGCAATCTTGATAAAGCTCTGCGTATAGTTCGCGTAGTCAGAAATGACCTCTTGGTGAATTTTGAATACGTCCATGGAGCAATCGCAGAAGTCGCAGAGTTGAGGGTTTAGAAGTCAGGTATTCTAACTATCAAAATCTCGCCTCGCTAACATTTGACCGCAAGTTTTTCGCGTAATCGGCACAATTTGTTTTTTCGAATGGCAAAATATGCGGCTTGAGAGCTTCTTGGCCTAAGAAATGGTACGTCCTCAGCCAAGAACTCAAGCAACTAAATTTCGCCATAAAACGCGTCATAATAAATGAGAACATGGGATAGCCATCGAGGAGCAATCTTCGGTTGGCTTTTTTCATGCGCTGAGTTCTGTGTCAGACGTGTTTTCTAGTTCGTTTTCCATTTCAAAAGGAGAAGAAAAATGAGTCACATCGTTGAGATCAAAACCGAGGTGCGGGACGAAGCGGCAGTGCAGTCGGCTTGTCGCCGGTTACATCTTTCGCCCGCCACGCGCGGGACGTTTCAGCTGTTCGCGTCCAGCGAAACGGGACTGGGCATCGAGCTGCCGCACTGGAAGTATCCGGTGGTCGCCAATACCGAGACTGGTCAGTTGCGCTACGACAACTACGAAGGTCGCTGGGGGGAACAAGAGTTTCTCGACCAGTTCCTCCAAGGCTACGCCGTTGAGCGAGCCAAGATCGAAGCTCGTCGCAAAGGGCATTCGGTCGTCGAACAACGACTGGATAACGGTTCCATCAAACTCACCGTCAACGTCGGAGGTGTCGCTTGAAAAATTCATCTTCAAAAACAATCGAGATCATCGTCGATCCCCAAGGCAACTCGCAGGTGCAAACCAAAGGCTTTGCCGGCAGCTCGTGTCTGGCGGCAAGTCAGTTCATCGAACAAGCGCTGGGTCAACAAACCAGCCAGCGAACGACGCCCGAGTTCTATGCGGCACAGTCCGTGCAGTCCAACTCCGTATCAGCTGGAGAATAACGGCGGTCACATTGGCCAACTGAAGCCTTACGAATCTAACCCCAAATTTCAAATCAGGAGGAACAATGACGAAACTATCCCTTCAACTGCGAGACTTCGTTGCTGGATGCTTTACCGGCATCTGGCTGGAGTCTCACGAGCCACCCGAGGCGATTGCCGAGATCGGCCAACTCTGCCGCAACGAAGGCTGGCATTTTGCCAACTGGGACATCGATCACGGTCTGCAACTCGGCGGAATTACGTCAGCCACCGAATCAGCCAACGATCCACTGGCGGCCATCAAAGCGGCACAGGCTCTCAATTCCGGTAGCAACGGCCAACCGGCTTTGCTCGTGCTGGAGAACTTCCATCGCTTCATCGGTTCGGTCGAAATCGTCCAGGCGATGGTCAGCCAACTCCACGCTGGCAAACAGACGCGAACGATCCTGGTCGTGCTGGCTCCGGTCGTGGACTTGCCACCGGAACTGGAGAAACTGTTTGTCATCGTTGAACACGAACTGCCTGATCGCGAACAGCTTCGAGAGATCGCAGAAGGGATTGGTACTGAAGACGGTGAACTGCCCAGCGGCGATGACCTCGAACGTGTCCTTGATGCAGCCAGCGGATTGACTCGCGGTGAGGCCGAATCGGCTTTCTCATTGTCGCTGGTGCAGCACGGCAACATCCAGCCGGAGACAATTTGGGAACTGAAGTCCCAGATGCTAAAAAAATCGGGACTGCTGGAAATGTACCGAGGCGGAGCGGACTTCGATTCTCTCGGCGGTTTGACCGCTCTGAAATCGTTCTGCCAGCGGACGCTCAGCCGTTCCAATTCAAAAGTGAAACCACGAGGCGTGATGCTGCTCTCCCCACCCGGCTGTGGGAAGTCTCAATTCTGCAAAGCCCTCGGTCGCGAAACCGGTCGTCCCGTGATCATCTTGGATGTTGGATCATTGATGGGTTCACTGGTCGGAGAGACCGAACGTAAAACGCGACAGGCATTGCGAATCATCGATGCGATGCAACCGGCAATCGTGATGCTCGACGAGATCGACAAAGCCTTCGCTGGTGTTGGTGGATCGGGATCATCGGACAGCGGGGTTTCGGCACGGATGTTTGGCAGTTTTTTAACGTGGCTCAATGATCGAGAATCCGACACGTTCGTGGTTTGTACCGCCAATGACGTCGGTAAACTCCCACCGGAGTTCGCCAGAGCCGAACGATTTGACTCGGTGTTCTTCGTTGATCTTCCGTCGCGTGAAGAGAAGGATTTGATCTGGGAGCAGTACATCGCCATGTACGAACTCGATTCGAATCAGAAGAAGCCCAAAGATGATTCGTGGACGGGTGCCGAGATCAAAGCCTGCTGTCGGTTGTCGGTTCTGCTGGATCAAACGCTGGTCGAAACGTCGGCCAACATCGTGCCGGTCGCCGTCACGGCTGCCGAGTCGATTGGGCGGCTTCGCGAATGGGCAGCCGGTCGCTGTATCGACGCAACGGCGGGAGGCGTTTATTCGCACAAAGGCGGCAAGCAGCATTCGGGCAAACGCCGGAACCTGAAAGCGGTTGGCCCGGCACCATCAGTCAACTGATCGTCTGCTCGCAGTCACCCACTCACTTTCTCATTACTCACCCACCCACACATCCAACCCCAGGAGCTTCCCATGTTTGGATTCAGCATCGGCACACTGATGTTCGTGTTCCTGATTGAATCGGTTTTGAGTCTGACGTTGATCTACCTATACGCTCGCCGTAAACAGCGATCAACATCGATCAAGCCACCGTTCTAGTCAGCACGCAGATTCACAAAACCAATTCTCTCAACGCCCTCATTCGCACACTCGCGGGTGAGGGCTTTTTCATTTTCTTAAGCCATCCACATCCTCCCAATCTATTTACCGAAAGAAATAACCATGAGCACCATTCTCGAACCCGAGTCAACCCGAGTCTCGACCACCGAACAAGCGGCGTCAAACTCCGAGACGCAACATGCCGCCAATCGAATCCGACAAAACTTTGCCGCTTGCCGAGTCAAATTCAAATGGCTGGGTACTTCGAAATCTCTGTCGTCGGAACAGAAATCACAGGCTGCCGAATCGTTCGGTGCGGAAGGTGATTCAATCAGTGCGGGTAAGAAACTGATCGACACGCGGCATGAAGCTTATAAGTCACTCACGTCGCTCAAATCCCAGATCACCAAGTTCTGGAAAGACAACTCGCTGCCCTATCCTGAATCTGGCATCCGGTTGATCAAACAAGAACGCATCGACGAGTTCAACGCGACCTTGGAAGATTACCGTGAACAACTTGAAACGGGTGTCCTTTGGCTGGACGATCATTTCGACGAGCTCAAGGATGCGGCAAGGAATCGATTGGGTTCGCTGTACGATCCCTCAGACTATCCGTCGTCGTTGTCCGATGAGTTTGAGATTGGCTGGGATTTTCCATCAGTCGAACCACCGGATTACCTGCGACGATTGAATCCCGATTTGTATCAAGAACAAGCCGACCGAGTCTCCCAACGCTTTGAACGGGCCGTCGAAATGGCCGAACAAGCGTTCATGGATGAACTGGAGCAGTTGGTCACTCATCTGGCGGAGCGTCTGTCGGGTAACGATGATGGTCGCCCCCGAATCTTCCGCGATACCGCCGTCACCAACCTCGGTGAGTTCTTCAGTCGCTTTCGCGATCTGGACATCCGCTCCAACGAGCAACTGGATGAACTGGTGGGACGCTGTGAACAGTTGATGAGCGGTGTCCAACCACAAGGTCTCCGCGACAACGATTCCCTTCGTCGCTCGCTCTCGACCAATCTGTCGGCAGTGCAAAGTTCACTCGATCAAATGTTGGTTGATCGACCGCGCCGCAATATCCTCCGCCCTCAGCCTGCCGCTAGTCGGGAGGCTTAGCGATGGAACTGATCATCGAAACGGGCGGGACTGTCCGTTGCATCTACGACGAGACGGTTGATCTCAGTCCGCTGGGTCAGCCAATCATTCGTCGGGCTTCGCATGTCGAGCCTGGCAACGACGGCAAGTGGTACGCAGATTTGTCTCCAGTGCGTGGTCCCGACTTGGGGCCGTTTGATCGACGCAGCGACGCTCTCGCTGCCGAAGTGAAATGGCTGCGTGACAACTGGTTGGTGCCAGTGAGTTAGCCAAGCCAACCAATTCTGTCAGTCTCAACAATCTGAATATCTGTCTCGCAGCGTTGAGAGGCGGTTGTGTTTCTTTTTAACGCGACCGCCCGGGCGCCGGGTGGTCGTTTACTTTTACCCAAGGAGTTTACGATGACCCAGCGAGAAATTAACCATGCCGTTGCCTCAGCGACTGGCGAAGACTTACACGAAATCCGCCGTCG
>JBGSKR010000079.1:0-8431 GCA_041741135.1 Mariniblastus sp. | reverse complement strand
TGTGTACCTCCGACGAACTATCCACAAACGACCTACCCGCCGTCGAACTTTTCGCCGACGACCTCAGCTCCGACAACCGTGTATCAGCCGCCGATTTACCAGCAACCACCTCCAGCGGCCTACCAAGCTCCGGCTTTTGATAACCAAGTGCTTGGTCAACCATCTCAGCCCTACTACGGACAACCATACTCGCAGCCAAACGCCTACCAATCACCTGGCTCAATCGGAACTCCGCAATATGGAGCGCAAGGAGGAAATTGGTATACACCCTTTGTCACTGGTTCCGGCGCCTATACACCGCTGATCAAATTCCAAAACATGCCTCCCGGGACTTATCTCGGACAAGGCGTCATCGGTCAGCCAACCGCTTTCGTCGATGGCCAGCCCATCCGAAATTTGTTGCGGTACATCTCGCCATAACATCGCGATCAAAAGGCCGAAGGGGACATTACTCCTCCACCTTTTCTGGGACAAACCACGGATAGATGGCAGGGACGACAAGCGCCGTGAGCAGGGTTGAAGTGATCAAGCCACCGATTACCACCGTTGCCAACGGGCGCTGAATTTCTGCTCCCGCCGTCGTGCTGAGTGCCATCGGCAGGAACCCGAAGCTTGCCACCAACGCAGTCATTAACACCGGACGCAAGCGATTGTCGGCGGCTGTCAGGGCAGCGTTTCTCGGCGATTGTCCTTCAATTCGATTGGCTTCGGCCGCACTGACCCACACCAGTCCATTCAGCACGGCCACGCCGAAGAGCGCAATGAACCCCACTCCCGCAGAAATGCTAAACGGCATCTCCCGCAGCCATAGGGCAATGATTCCTCCCGACGCTGCCATGGGGACAGCCAGAAAAATCAACAACGCCAACCGCATCGAGCCGAAGGAGCTGTACAGCAAAACCCAGATCAGCAACAACACCAGCGGAGTGATCAGCATCAACCGAAGACTTGCCGATTGCAAATTCTCAAAATCGCCACCCCACTCGACCGCGTAGCCAGGCGGTAACGTTATTTCATCGGCCAATCGCAGTTTGGCCTCGGAAACAAAACTGGCCACATCACGACCGCGAACATTGACAGACACGAAAGTTCGTCGCCGACCGGATTCGTGTTCGATGCCCGGAGGCGATTCTTCCAACTCAATGTCAGCCAGCATGCCGATGGTGATTGGCGTTCCGGCAACCTGTTTGACGGGGACTTGGGCCAGCAACGTTTTGTTTTGACGCCAGGCTTCGGGCAATCGCACGATGACTGGGAACCGAGCGCGGCCTTCGAAAATCTCACCCACCGGTTTACCGCCAACCGCTTCCACAGCCGTCATGACTTCCGCCGCCGAGGTGCCATACCGCGCGAGTTGTGTGGGCAGCGTCTTCACGACCAAGCTGGGAATGTTGGCCTGATAGTCGGCCTTCACATCCACCGCTCCATTGATCGTTCGCAACATCTTCTCGATTTCTAATCCCATTTCGCCCAGAGTTTGCATGTCGTCCCCATAAAGCAGCAACGCGACATCCGCTTTGACTCCGGCAACTAATTCATCGACCCGCATTTCAATCGGTTGCGTGAATCCAAAAGCGACTCCGGGAACCTTCTTTCCCAATTCGAGGGAAAGTTCTTCGATCAACACGTCGCGAGATTTTGGTATTGGCCACTGGGACGGGGGTTTCAGCATCACCCACACATCGGTTTGGTGAACCCCCATCACATCGTTGGCGATTTCGGGGCGACCCGTTTTAGAGAAGACCGTATCGACCTCCGCAAACTGCTTGATCACGTTTTCAATCTCGGTCGAACGAAGAACCGCGTCTTCAAGTGAGGCGCTCGGTAGTCGCGAGGCTTCCACCAGCAAGTCGCCTTCCTCCAGTCGAGGCATGAATTCGGCACCGAGATGTTGAGCGATTGGAATGCTCATGGCAAGCACGCCCACTGCGATTCCGAATGTGATCGCAGGAGCTTTGACGGCGAGATGCACCAGCGGACGATAAATCCATTTGACGATGCGTATCAAAAGCACGTCTTTCTCCTCCATTCGTTTCGGCAAGCCCAGATACGCCAGAACTGGCATCAGCGTGAGGGAAAGAATCAAGGAACCGCCTAAAGCAAACAACACGGTTAGTGCCATCGGTCGAAAAAGCTTGCCCTCGGTGCCTTCCAGAAAGAGAATCGGCAGGTAAACAACCGCGATAATCAGCTCGCCAAACATGGTTGGTTTGCGAACCTCGATCGCTGCGTCTTTGATGACCGTCATTCGCTCAATCGGTGAAAGAAACTTTCCGAGCGGAAGTTCATGACTTTTTTCCGACAGCCGCCGAATACAGTTTTCGATCATGATCACACTGCTATCGACGATCAGACCGAAATCGATCGCGCCGAGACTCATCAGGCTGGCGCTGATCGCGGCGAACATCATAAAATTCGACGCGAACATCATCGACAGTGGAATGGCGAGTGCCACGACCAATCCAGCGCGAAAATTTCCCAGCATCAGAAACAGGATCACGATCACCAACGTACCACCTTCGAGCAGGTTCTTCAGCACGGTATGCAAGGTGCGACCAATGAGTACGGAACGGTCGTAGATGATTTCAAGCTTTACACCGGGTGGCAACGTGGCTTCAATTTCGGCGAGTTTTTCTTTGGCAGCTTCGACCACTGTCCGTGAATTCTCGCCTCGCAACATCATCACCATTCCCGTCACGATCTCTCCGCGTCCATCGCGGGTGGCCACGCCTTGACGAGTCAACGGTACCAACTCAACACGTCCGATGTCACGAATCAGAATCGGCAATCCGCCGGAACGAGTCTTCACAACGACGTTTTCAATATCGTCGATATTTTTCAAAAGCGCTTCGCCTCTGACAAACCGTTGTTCACCGTGGTGGACGATGTATCCGCCGCCAGCGGTGAGATTGTTGGATTCGAGTGCCGCGTTGACATCGGCGAGAGTCAACTCATAGCCGGTCAATTCTTCCGGATTGATTTGGACTTCGAAAGTTTTGTAGAAGCCACCCATTGAATTGATCTCGGTCACTCCCGGCGTATTGCGCAACCGAGGGGAGACTTGCCACTCAAGAATGGTGCGCAGTTCCATCGGCGAGTAATTTTGGCCACGCACCTCGAACTGTAAAATTTCACCGAGTGCCGTCGTGAGCGTACCGATCTGCGGGTCACCATATCCGCCAATGCGAGACTTGGCGTCGGCCAGTCGCTCAGTGATCAGATTGCGAGCGTGAAACAGGTCGGTGTTTTCTTCGAAGACGACCGTGACCACGGAAAGTCCCAGTTTTGAGATGCTGCGAATTTCGACGACATCGGGCAAGCCCGACATGGCGGCTTCGACAGGATAGGAAACGTATTGTTCAACCTCCAACGGCGATAGCGAACCGGCCTCAGTAAGAATCTGGACTTGGGTGTTCGTCATGTCGGGAACCGCGTCGATGGGAATGCGCAGCGCGTTGTAGACTCCCATTCCCGCGATGATGGCCACGCCAATGATTACGAAAAAACGATTGTTGAGTGCGAACTCAATTAACTTGGTCAACATCTTATTCGTCCTCCTCGGAAAGAAGCCATTCCGATTTAAGGAAAAACGCGCCCTGCATAACGACTTGATCGCCCTCTTCGATTCCCGATTTGATTTCCACGATCTGATCCGAAGTGGAACCGGTCATGACTTCGCGGGCAGAAAAAGTGTGCTGATCAGTTTCCACAAAGACGAAAGTTTGGCAGTCGACTCGCTGGATCGCACTCTCAGGAACGGCAAACGTGGTGCGGCGGTCGCTGGTGGGAATGTTGACCCACACCGACATGCCCGAGCGAAAATGATTCTTGCGATTCTCAAGTCGTGCGACCAACGGAATCGCCATGGTGGTTTTCGAGACTTCTGCACCGAGTGAGATCACGGTTGCTTCAAAAAGTTCGTCAGGAATCGCAGGAACCCGAACGTCAAGTTTTTGATCGGGTTCGATTTTTAGTAGATGCCAATCACGTTGACTGATTTGTGCTTCGACCCACAACCATTGATTATCAGCAATGACGGCCATCAGCTGAGACGGCAGGAATCGAGCCGCTTCCACGGCGTGCAGTTCGACGATCTGACCACTTCGTGACGCGCGAACCACGAGTTCTGTAGCGTCCTGCGATTCCGTATCGGAGGCCGGTAGATCACTGGTCGCTAGGTTTTGGTGCAGTCCCAGCAGCGCGCTAAGCAAACGCTCACTCGTGTCAAATTGGTTCTGCGCGGCGTCTCGTTTGGCCATCGCCGCGTTGATTTGGTGGGTCAACTGGAAGTCTAACTCTTCACGGATTGACTTGAACTTTGCCGATGCGATTTCGAGATTGCTTTTTCGCTGATCGATGGTTCTGCCGGGAATGATTCCTTCGGACCGCAGTTGGTTACTGCGAGCGACGTTTTGCTGCGCGAGTTTCATCTCTGCGTAAGCTGCCAAGATTTCGCCTCGGTGCTCGCCCAGACTCACGTCGTCGAAAGTTGATTTGAGTTGGTCTGCAGTGGGTGAAGATTCGAGGAACTTCAGTAGTTCGCGAATATTGGCGTGAGTGTTCTCCGTCCACTTAAGCTCTTTCTCCAATAGAGACAAAGCAAGTCTGCTTTGCGATACTTCGTAGCGAGCGACGCCAATTTCGGGAGAGCGGAGCACGAGGATCGGTTGGCCAGCGGTGACAGTTTCGTTGCGACGCACTAGAACTTGCTTGATCATACAGGGAACCGTCGCGAGAATATCGACTTTTTGAGAGGCGTCAAAATTCAGAGTTCCAGGCACAGACTGATGAGCCTGAAACGGTTGCTGCGAGGCAGTTTGCGTGACGAGTTTGGCAGCGGTGTGTTTCTCGGCGGTTAAGACAACGTCATTGTTGGACGCGGCTGCTTCGGTTTCGGTGTTCGGGTGCATTGCTTCGGAATGCTCACCACCGGGCAGAAAAAAGTGGCCGCCCCAGAAGCCGAAAATGGCGATTGCGGTGACGGTGAAGATTGCGCCGGCTTTTTGTATAAGTTGAATAATAGACAGTGCGATTGAGTTTCGCTTCGTTGAAATAGTGCTGGACATGTTTTGACTCAAGGAAAGGAGAATTGATGAAAGCCCGTATATTCGCTTGCCGTCGAGCGACAACGACGATGGACTGAGATAGAGAAAGCGCGCGAAATTGCGCACAGGGACAGCTCAAAAAAGAAGATTCTCGTTTGCTTAAATCAGAAACGATTGCAACAGCGCGCAACGATCCGCCGCGCGAAAAGGTTGCCAAGAAGTGTGAGACGAAGCTGTCGATCGAAGGTGTGATCGTTTCGCAGAAAGAATCGCGAAGTCCCTAGGCAATATCGTTAGTCCATGCAGCCAGTTGAACGTTGTGTCGGATACTGGCAGCTCAAAGCCGTCGACCAGCGTCGCGCCTTTGCAAATACAATCATGCTCACACTCTTCCGATTCGGATGGCAGCGACGGCGTATTAGAACTCTTCGAATGGCTAAGAACACTCATCGCGTCCACACTCGAAATCGCCGAAAGCAATTGATGTTCGATCGCACAATCCAAATGTGCCACGAAAATCAGCAGGGCGAGGAATGAAGTAAGCAGGCGTGAGTTCATGAGAAGCGGTCACAGTGTCGCCGATTGTGGCGCGAATGTCTGGATAGGATTGGACGATGGTATCGCCCCAAAAGCATCATACTCTAATGCGGCCTGGGAAATCAACTAAGCAACGGTCGAAGAATTAGAGTCGCTTGTTTCTCGTAGCTGCCGTCGCCAAATGGTAGAAAACCAGATCTGTCCTAGCCGCTATCGCCAAACGGCTGAAACTACTTTGCATACGGAAACCAAGCTAAGTTAGGCGGAAACCACCGCAAAAATCTGGGCGGCTTCCAAGCGTAACGTTATTGCCCGCCCAGTGATTGACCGCGAAGTCCATCGTCGCTCGCGTAATCAGTATGAGCCTCGAGTCCGCCAGACAGTAAAAGTCCGTTGATTTTGGCTTCGGATTGCGCGAGTCGTCCTTGGGCTTGAGCGAGTTTAATCGTCGCGTCGTAGTAACTTCGGCGAATGACCAGCGTTTGCAAAAATTCAAGCTCGCCGGCCAGATAGCCTTCTTCGGACAATTGCATCGCCTCCTCGGCTTGTGGAATAATCTCGCCGGAATATCGTTGTACTGCGGCACTGGCGGCGTCGTATTCTTGAGCCGCAGTTGCCAGGCGCGATTTGATCGACTGTTCAATCCGGCGAACGTTTTCGATCGCCATGTGAATTTCTCCACGGGCGGCGGCAATGTTTCCGCAATTTTTATTTCGCATCGGAATCGGAGCACCGATTTGTAAATTCAACATGCCGGAGTTCGTCGCTGAGTCGTAGCCCGCACCAATTTGCGTTTCGAGATTGGGAATCGTTTGAGCCAGTTGTCGTTGAAGCAGAGCTTGCTTCTCCGCCAAAACTTCTTGAGCGACTTTCAGCTCAGGACTGTTGCCCAAAATTTCGTGATAGGTGCTCTCCCAATTCGGCGACTGGTCGGAAACGCTGATCTCGCCAATCAATCGAACTGGCTGAGGATTCGAAACGCCAGCAACGGCAACGAGCGTTTGCCAAGCTCCGCGATAGGCGACGATGGCTTGCTCACGAGCGAGATTGATTTCGCTGAGGAGCGTTCTTGATTGAAGGACGTCGATCTTTGTGCCTTCACCAGCTTCCAGTCGTTTCTCGGCAAAGTCTACGCCTTTGTCTGCGACAGTGGAAAATTCGAGAATGGCGTCAAGTTCCTTTTGAGCTACGATGGCGGCATAAAAAGCAACGCGAACGTCGGTCAGAACGCGATACCGCTGCGCTTCCAGTTCCCAGCTCTGCGCTTGAGTCGTGTGACAGAGGACTTGTTGATTCAACGCAAGTTTATTGCCGCGAACGATTTCCTGATCGATGTAGAATCCATTTTGGGCAGTGCCTTCGTCGGCAAGTTGTTGTCCAAAATAGCCGATCGTCGGGTTGGCTGGTGTGCCGACTTGCTGCAATAATCCGTTTGACTTCTCAATGTTTGCGAGCGATGCGGAGATTGCTGGGTTTGCAGCGAGTGCCATCTGTTCGAGCGCGGCGAGCGTAAGCGATTCTTCGAAAGTGGCGTCCACCTCGTTTGAGCCAACGATTGTCACTGAGTTGCCCGACGAGGAATCCTGGAAAGCGATTGGCTGCGCGGCTTCGAGGTCAATTTCATCAAATACAACGGTTCTAACTTTCTTCTGAATCTCGGGCTGGGTGTTGGCCGGGATCTTGGCGAGTGTTTTCGAATTACCTTCATGGCTTTCCGGCTTCGAATTCAAGGTCGAAGTCGAATTAAGTGAAAAGGGTGCTTGTTTTGCATTAAAAGCCGGTTGCTTCAGAGCTGAAGCTGTTGAACCGATCGGCTGTGATCTCGTTTGACGAAAAGCAGTCCGATCCTGATCAAGCCCTGCACAGCCAGTCAGCGTGACGCCAAAACTTGCAGCCAGTAGACAGGCGATTTGGTAGGAGCGTTTCACGAATATCACTCTTGGAGGTTAAGCGTTCGGTTTCTTCCGAATGAATCGGTTAAATGGCCGATCAATCTGGACAAAAGTCAGACTCGAATGACGATTGCATATTTGCGGTGGCTTACAAACCGAACAATCGGCAGAGCTTCTCACGAGAGGTGACAGCAACGTTAGCGTTGCAGTGGTCGGTGTGGTTTGCGATGCTGTCGTGGGAGAGTTACGAACTCACAACCTTCAACGATTTTTGTGGTGTCGGTGTGAAATCGGGCACTTCTGGAAAATCGATGCCAGCAGCTTTCCAAGTCGTCCAAGTCTTTGAGCGACCGTCGAGATGTGCAGCTCCGGTGTTGCGGTAAGTGTCACATCCCAAGTCATTAACTGCCGGACTGTCTCGTTCCGAAATGTGCAGCACCTCAGTCCAACTTTGGTGGTCGAGCCGAAAGAGCCAAGCCTCCCACCGCCAGCCATCTTCCGCTGGCGAACGGTTCGCCTCTAAAGCGAGTTCAAATTTGACATCATGGCCCAAGTCAGGATTGTAAAAATAGTAGACATCAACATCGCCGGGCTGATGATAGGAAGAATGTGGGTTGTCGCAGTAAAGCCAACCCGTGGCGTTATCAAATCCTGTCGATCCCACGAATCGAAAAAATGCATCACCGTGGGTACCACCATTTCCACGATGGTAGGTATGCACGATCAGCCGATAAAGCTCGTTTTGCGGCGAGCTCTTTAGGGGCGGAATCTCGTTGCCACTGTGCGGGCGTTTCTCACGAACCGGCGAAACCTTTCGTGTCCAGTCGGCTGTGCTCGATGAAACTTTAGAAGACCAGTGATGAGTAACGCTCCCATTGGCATGACCGTTGTCCGAGATGTTTCTCGAACTGCGTAACTGCATGCGAAGTGATTTGAGTTCTTGCTCAAGTTCTTCAA
>JBGSKR010000078.1:0-3520 GCA_041741135.1 Mariniblastus sp. | reverse complement strand
CAGATCGTTGATATTGACGTACATGCCCCCTTTGAGGTTCGCTTCAAGGCTCCAGCGGGCCGTCTCGTATGCCCCGGAAACTCCCAATTGAGTGCCAATCAGGTTGTTGGACGTTTTGATGAAGTAATTTCCATCGACCGTGTTCGCGGCATTATTTGGATCGGGTATGCCAAATGCTGACCAGTTCAATGTTTCATTAAGAATGAAAGTGCGAAGACCCGCCATGTAGCCATAAGTCATTGAGGGTTGTGCCCGCCGAACCCAATGTCCGCTAGGCTCGAGTTCCATGCGATCTTTCAGCATCCGCTGCTTGACGTGATAGTTGAGTTCGAAATTATTGAACCAACTGTCATATTGAAACTGTGAACTTTGTGCTCCGCTAAAGTCGGCATTGAATCCGCTCAAATTGAAGGGTACCACAAGGTTTCCACTATCCAGGCGCGAGCTTTGGCTCCAATTCCCACCACCATAGGCTACAAACTCAAGATTATGATCCCGATTGGTTTGGTCTCGAAACAAAAATCGTCCTACCGTCAATCGCGGAGCCGTTTCTGATCCCGGTCGACTTCCGCCTATTGAAAGAACATTCTTCCCAGGAAAATTAGGATTTCCAGTTGCGTCGGTCGCGAGGACAATTCCGTCTTTGTTGAATAAACGCTGACTGATAACAGCGTCGATTTCCGCAAACCAAAAGCCACGGCGAAGCCAAGTGCCGGTGCTTTCCAAAAGTGCAGGTTGGCAGTCAAACAATTGCAAGTCTTGGCCCGTAAAATATCCCCACGACGGACTTGGGTCTCCCTCTCTGGTAGCGGGCAACGCCAAAGGTTCCTGAGTCGAAGCAGAATTGATTGACTCTTGGCTTGGAAATAGAACTGAGTTGCCCGGCGAGGATAGCGACTCAGCGGGGTCGGGCAACCTCATCTGCGGAGGCAGTTCACCCAAAGTTTGCGACTCGAATAGATCCTGCGCGGCAGTCCTTTGACCGGACGCAGTTAGTCCCACCATTATCAGGAACACGACGAACTTTTTCACCGGAAGGACCTCCCACACGAACAAAATGCTCAACAAAGCGCACCAGGCGCGTCAGTATTTTCGTACAGGAAATTCATCGACCTTTGTAGGATTGAGATGCAGGAATAACCGGCAGAATCGGAAAAATCGGAAAATGTTCACTATTTGAAAAAGCGACGCTATTTCCCGCAGTTTTACTAGACTAGCTCGCCACTGCCGAAAACACGCCGCATAGGTGGTTTTCAGATCGCAGAGCTTAGCGCCGTATCCCAATAGACTTGCTACTACCCCGCTTGAAGCAGAGAATTGCTAGCAGACGTCGATCAATCACTTCAAAGGAATCAACAACCATGGGCTCACCACTTAGATCGCTTGTTCAGTGTGGCACGAAACTCTGGCTAGATTCTGTCGATCCTGAATTGATAGACGAAAACCTCAAATTTGGTGCAACGGGCGCTACCTCCAACCCCATCATTATTAGCGACCTAGTCAAGTCGGGTCGCTATGACGGCGATTTAGCCGAATTGATCGAGCAATCTCAGAATTCGGCACAAACAGCGGCTTGGGCGCTGACCGATCGTGTTGTGGATAATGCCCAGCAAAAATTCTTACCCATTTGGGAGCAATCGCAGGGTGATGATGGCTATGTGAGTTTTGAAATTGATCCCTTATTGGAAGATCCGTCGGCAGACATGCCACATGTCGAGCGCGTAGCTCGTTACGTTTCCGAAGGAACCAAATGGGCTCGGGGTCACAAGAACCGCATGATTAAGGTGCCAGCAACTCCTGCGGGATTGGCAGCGCTACCTGAACTTGCTGCCCGTGGCATACCTCTCAACGTGACTTTGATCTTTACGCTACGGCAATACGAAGCCGCCCGGGAAGCTATATGGCAAGGTGCGCAAAAACTGGATTCGCTTGATCGATTTAAGAGCGTCTATAGTATTTTTGTCTCTCGGGTCGACGTCTACACGCAAAAACATGTGCCGAGTTTATCGAGCGCCGCTCAGGGTCAAGTGGGTATTCTCAATGCCAAGGAGCTTTGGCGGGCGAATCAACAATTTTGGGCTGACTATTCCACGCCTCTCAAACAAGAAATAGTGTTTGCCAGCACAGGAACGAAAAACGACAAAGACCCTCCATGGAAGTACGTCATCGCCTTGGCGGGACGTGACATCCAAACAAATCCTCCGGCCACTAATGAAGCCGTTGCTCAGAGCGATATTGAGTTTGTCCGTACTGTTGATCAGCTTCCACCCGAACAGGTGGTTAGAGAAATTTCCACCATCGTGGACATGAAAAAGCTGGAAGACACGTTGATGAGCGAAGGAATTCAAAAGTTTGCCGAACCGCAGAAAGCACTCTTGTCTTTGATCGCCGAAAAGTCCAATCAACTGGCGAATTAGTCTGCTGGCAAGCTTGTCTGCTGGTTCCCCCCAACAGCCAGATTGTGTTAGGATTAAGTCAGTTTCTTTTGCGATTTTTGACTTCATTGAATAGGCGAACCCTCATGGCCCTCGACCCCTATGCTCCCTGCCCCTGCGGTAGTGGGAAGAAACTGAAGTTTTGCTGCAGCGACCTCGCCCCTGATATAGAAAAAGTCCAACGGATGGTCGCCGGCGAGCAACCCCACGCCGCTTTGAAGCACCTCGAGAGCTTACTGAAAAAGCAGCCAGACCGGGCATCCCTACTTGATCTTCAGGCAAATTTGCAACTCTCTCTCCATGATTTTGATGCTGCAGCGAAAACGATCGATCATTATTTGTCTAAGCATCCTAAAAACTCCGCGGCCCACGCCCAACGGGCCGTTTTATTGGCTGCAAAAGAATCTGGACTCGCCGCCATTGGTCCGCTCCAAGATGCTCTCGAACTCCTCGATGATGATATGCCCCTGCGGGTTTTCGATGCCATAGGCGCAGTCGGACATGCACTTCTGATTGAAGGCGACATCACGGCTGCCCGGGGGCACTTACTCTTGTACGCGGGCATCGCCCCAGAGAGCGACAACCATGCGATCGAACTCTTGTTGCGTATGAATTTCGAGGCAAACTTACCGCTGTTATTGAGAGAATATTTGGTACTGCAGGAAGCCTCCTCCGATGCTCCCTGGAAAGTGGAATTCGACCAAGCTTTGAAAGCATCTGGGCGGGGCCAATGGCGTGCAGCCGAGGGAATTTTTGCTTCGCTACGCGACAAGGTCGGTCCCGAGCCAGCCATTGTTTACAATTTAGCCGTAGTACGCGGATGGCTGGGCGAAACTGAGCGATTTGCCGAGGGGCTCCACGAATACGCACGCTTGGACGTGGCGGAGGATCAAGCGGTTGAAGCCGAGGCGCTGGCACAACTTCTCAACCCGAATCTGGTCGATCCCACTCTCGAAACTGTTCGATTAGTTTATCGTATCGACGACGAAGATGCACTGGCTGAGCATTTGGCAGACGATAAGCGGATTGAAGGCTATCCTATCGATCCAAGCCTTGTTGAAGACGGAGCCATCCGACCCAGGAAC
>JBGSKR010000077.1:0-5490 GCA_041741135.1 Mariniblastus sp. | reverse complement strand
CATCGCCTTACCAAGAGCATCACGATGGCTACATGCGAAACTACTTGACCAGCGGTATCAAAAAGATTATTGGCATCGGTCGAGAAGTCGTGGGGCTTCGCAAAGATGGATCCGTGTTTCCCATTCATTTGGCCGTGAGCGAAGTACTCATCGACGATCAACGGGTGTTTGCTGGTTACATCCGCGATCTTTCGGACTTCAAGCAGATGCAAGCCCAATTGCTGACCAATGAACGACTGGCAGCGATCGGACAGATGGTTTCCGGTTTGGCTCACGAAAGCAGGAATGCGTTTCAACGTTCTCATGCCTGTCTCGCCGAATTGGCACTTGATGTGGCGGGGATGCCGGATAGTCTGACCTTGGTCGGCAAAGTCCAAAAGGCACTGGATGATGTTCACCTGTTACTAGAAGAAGTGCGTTGTTATTCCGCACCGATCATTCTCGAACGTCAAAGTTGCAATCTTGAATCGCTGGTTCGAGAAACTTGGCAACATATTCTCGACACTCTAAACGCGAAGAACACGCCATCGCTGAATATCATCAGATCGGCTGACTTCCCCCATGAATGCTTGATCGACGCCATGCGAATTGGACTGGTGCTACGAAACCTGTTGGAGAATGCTTTGGTGGCTGCTCCATCCGCTGCGGCGATCACCGTAAAGTTGTGGTTAGTCGATGCGACGGATTCCCAACTGGAAACAAGAAACCGCAGTGGAATCGACACGCGTCGCAATCTACGTATCGAAGTCATCGATCAAGGCCCGGGGATTCCTGAAGCGGATTTAGAAACGATTTTCACGCCTTTTTACACGACGAAAACCAAAGGCACTGGCTTGGGACTCGCCGTCGCCCGCCGCTACGTCACGGCTCATGATGGTTTAATTTACGTTAAGCCATGTCACAGTCGCGTGTGGGGCAAACCGGGAACCGAGAATCGCGGCGCTTGCTTGATCGTCGAATTACCATTTGTCAGCAAACCCCGCCGCGTCTCACTTACTTCCAACCAATGAACAGCACTGACAGCCCTTGCCAGCCGGGCAATATCGAACTGTTGATCGTCGATGATGAAACCGATTTTCGCGAATCGGCGTGTCGTTATTTTTCCCGCGTTGGATTTCGTGTTGATTCCGCCGAGGATGGAGAAGAAGCTCTCAACATCACCCAGAACAAACAGTTCCAAGTCGTGGTGCTCGATATTCATATGCCGGGCATGAATGGCATTCGCGTTCTCGAAGAGCTGGTGAAACGCGAGACGCCTCCCAAAGTCATTATGCTGACCGGCGGCGGCACGATTGAAAATGCCGTCGATTCCATCAAGAAAGGCGCCTACGATTTCCTCACCAAGCCAGCACGCTTGGACGATCTTGCTCGCATGATCACGCGAGCTTGCGAGGCTTTCAAGCTGGAAAGACAAAACGTGCAACTTAAGGAAGTCATCAAACGACAATCCGTCACCACGAACTTGATCGGTGAATCAGCCGCCATGAAAGAAGTTTGTCGCCTGATCGAGCGCACGGCCGCTTCCGACAAACCCGTTTTAATTCAAGGCGAAACCGGAACCGGCAAAGAGTTGGTCGCCCGCGCGATCCATGCTTCCAGTCCGCTCGCCGAGCAACCACTGATCGTAATCAACTGCGCCGCGCTGGCCGAGCAATTACTTGAAAGCGAATTGTTCGGGCACGAGAAAGGTGCGTTTACGGGAGCCATTGCCGCGAAACCAGGTTTGTTCGAGATCGCCGACGGCGGCACTCTGTTCATCGATGAGTTCGGTGAAATGAGCGGTGCGTTGCAAACCAAATTGCTGCGAGTTCTCGAAGATGGTTCGTTACGTCGAGTCGGCTCGATTACTGAACGGCATGTGCGGGTACGTGTGATCGCCGCCACCAATCGTGATCTTGAGCAAGAAGTGGCCGACAAAAAGTTTCGCGAGGATTTGTTTTACCGGATCAACGTGCTTGGCATCACCATCCCTCCGCTCCGCAAGCGGATCGGCGATATCGAGTTGCTCGCAAAGCAATTTGCAGGACCAGACTGGAAGATCGACGATGACGTGATGCAACGATTGGGCAGCTACAGTTGGCCCGGCAACGTTCGCCAACTTCAAAACGCACTTGAACGCGCGAAGGTTCTGGCTGACGAAGACCGAATCGAACTGAAAAATCTTCCGCCGGCGATTTTAGAATCAGAGCCCGAAAAGTTGAGAGGCGCAATTCAGTCACAATGCGATTTGGAGACGCTGAATCATATTCACGTGGAAGAAATGTACGCGCGGCACGATCGAAACAAAACGCGTACCGCCCAAGCCCTCGGCATCAACCGCCGTTCGCTGTATCGTTTGCTCGAGCGGTACGGGATCGAGTGAGGCGGTCGTTTCAGCGGCGAAGGGATGGAAGAGAATCGCCATGAGCATGAGCCGAAGGCGAAATATTAGCCGCGAAGCGTTTAAGGCATATCACAATGGGTGCGAGCCGAAGGCGATTTTTTAGCCGCGAAGCGCCGACAGAATGTAGCCATGGGCGCGAGCCCATGGTTGGCAATTTCCGCGTCCCATCAAGTCCTGAAGGGACGACATCTTTCGCCACTCTCGTGGCTTTGTGATTTGGGGGGCACCATTCCACGGGTTGGCACCCGTGGCTACATTCTGCCGTCCCTTCAGGACTTGAGCCACAGCCGCGACGCGCCGATAGAATTTACCCATGAGCATGAGCCGAAGGCGAGCGTTTAGCCGCGAAGCGCCGGCAGAATGTAGCCATGGGCGTGGGCTGATGAAAATGCAGAAAGATGGGCACGCGGGGCAAGATTTCAATCGACAGACTGCTACGAGGCAGCGAAGCTTTTTGAAGCATCCCGTAGGGATCAAATATCGGTAGAAATCAGAAACCCCAAAACCATCGCTCGTCCCGTAGGAACGTCATATCGACATGATCTTTACCGTTCAAAACTAGATTGCGTCCCTACGGGACGAACGTTTAAGGGGGCGATAATAGCTACCAATATTTTGTCCCTACGGGACGCACAGACATTCAACCAGTTCCGAGTCAGTGATTTTGAATGATGATTCTATTTTCGTCAGGCCACCTTGGCAGTGTGGCCATGTTCGTGCGTCGCCGGCGTCGCTAAGCTTGCAGATAAAGCTGACTACTCTTTCAGTAAAACGATTGCAGATGATGAAAACGTTCGCCAAATGGCGAACGTTTTTTGTAGCTTTTCATGACTTGGATGCAGAAGTCAAGTCGTTGGGGCTATTGCGATCTCTGATCTATTGATCCGCTGGCGGGACTGGGCGTCGGTTTGCTGTCGTCCCTAACGGGACTGGTGGTTGTGGAGGCAGTCGTTTCCGGTGACTCTCGTCACCGGCAGGAGGCTGTCGTCCCTGTCGGGACTGGTTTCGGATTGCTTTCGTCCCTGTCGGGACTGGTTTCGGATTGCTATCGTCCCTGTCGTCCCTGGTTTCGGATTGCTATCGTCCCTGTCGTCCCTGGTTTCGGATTGCTTTCGTGCCTGTCGTCCCTGGTTTCGGATTGCTATCGTCCCTGTCGGCACTGCACTGGTTTCGGCAGGTAGCTCATAGTCCCAGCGGGACGATAGCGCTTTGCCGAGGGTGATAACCCTCGGACCCGAACTCACTTATCCCACCAAGTCCCAGTGGGACGACAGCCATCGCGGTTGCTCCGGCTGCAAAAAATTTAGTCCCACAAAAAACGCTCATCGTACTCAACCCCAGCAGCTTCCAGCATCCGCAAATACTCTTCTTGAAAACTCTCGTTTGCATGATGCCGAACTTGTCCTTCGATGTATCGAACGACGGCATCCAAAGTCGATGGCCCGACCGTGAATGCGCCATATCCATCTTGCCAGCCAAATTTTTGAAAATTACCACTGGATTCGTTGATGTGTTTGGAACTGCTTGCTTTTACCTCTCGCATAAAATCAGCCAAGCGATGAGTGGTTTTAAGTTTCACTAGCAGATGAACGTGATCAATCCATCCTCCAATTCGGATTGGAACACCACTCAAGCCGCGAATCGTTCCGCCAAGATACTCAAAAACTTGTTCGCGAGTTTCAGGTTGCAAGTAGGGTTTGCGATTCTTGGTGCTGAAAACGAGGTGGTATAGCAGTTGGTGATGAGTGCCGGACATTTTTTATCAATCCAATACAATTGAACCGAGAAAGTTCTGGAGGATTCGTTTTTGCTGTCGTCCCTATCGGGACTGGCGGTTGTGGAGGCAGTCGTTTCCGGTGACTCTCGTCACCGGCAGGAGGCTTTCGTCCCTGTCGGGACTGGTTTCGGATTGCTGTCGTCCCTTTCGGGACTGGTTTCGGTTTGCTGTCGTCCCTGTCGGGACTGGTTTCGGATTGCTGTCGTCCCTGTCGGGACTGGTTTCGGTTTGCTTTCGTCCCTGTCGGGACTTGGTTCGGCTGGCTGCAGGTCAGCCTACTTTGCGCGAACCAACTTCATGATCCGTCCGGCCACGTTCCAGTCTTGAACATAAAGATTGCCTTCGGCGTCCCAATACGATCCATGCGTCCCGCTGAAGATACCTTCGACCCATTGTGATTGAGGGATGTTGTAGTTGCGGCCCAGTTTCGGGTCAGGATTATGGCCAAGCACGGCGATGATCGTGTTTGATTTATCGAGAATCACTAACCGTCCCATCAGATCGGGAACCGAAACGTAGTCGCCGTGAATCGCGACCGAGGTCGGCATGCCAAGTCCGGTGATTACTTCTTCGATGAACTCGCCCTCGAGCGAATAATGCAGCAGACGGCCTTTGGGTTGATGGTTGCGATCACAGATCAGCAGTCGTGGCGGTTCGTAGCGAGTATCAAGTGTCATTCCGTGCGCGGTATTAAACTGCTTCATGCCGTTGCCCTGTTCACCAAAATGAGAAACATACTTGCCGGTCGCATCGTATTTGAAAATATGATTGCTGGCGTAGCCGTTGGACAAATAGATTTCGCCATTGGGTGCGACGGTGATCGCGGTTGGATTGAATTTGATTTTTGGAAGTCCGGCTTCGGGAGGAAGTGTCAAATGCAAAACGATCTCACCCGTTTTGATATTGAACTTGATGCCTTCCGCGTTGGCGTTGCGTGCGCCATAAATAAACTCAGTGCCGTCTTCGTCTCGAATTTCCATGTCGTGGATTTTCGAAAACTTGTCCCCAAGGTAAGAGTGAATCACAACTCCGTCGGGCGAGAAAACGAACACGCCTTGATCAGCGCTGGTGTAGATATTGCCGGCTTTGTCGATGACGACTGAACCGTGAGTGGGGCCAATCGCGGAACTGCCGTCAGGTCGCAATCCCCAACCAGGAACGGTATCAAACGTCATATCGCCGCAGCCCATGCGAACCGGAGCGGGTTTGCTGGGCTGTTGGGCTATGAGTGGAAATGCGGTGGCAAGTGTGAGAGTCAAAGCAAGTGGGTAAATCAGCAGGGAGGGCTTAGGCATGATGGAACCTCGATGGTAAAGGAAATTTTTTGGTG
>JBGSKR010000076.1:0-8557 GCA_041741135.1 Mariniblastus sp. | reverse complement strand
TTCCCCGCACGAAAACGACCCCCTCTCACAGCCTTGAGCCATCAAACCCTGTGCTTCGAGCAAGCTGAGTTCGGCAATGTCGAGTTCAATCGCGGTCGAGATACGCGCCGAGCGGGCGGCTTGCAGATCGCTAAAATTCTGATTCGTTTCCTGAAACGATTGCCGAGCATCGAGTTCGGCTTTCAGCACCAGAACTTCGGCCGCCAACTCGAGACGCTGGACATTTTCGTTGATGATCGATAGCCGCTCCGTCGCAACGCGAATTTCTTCCAAAGCCGTTCTGACCTCGAGTCGAACTTTTGATTTTTGCGCGTCAACGATTTGGCTGATTTGCTGCTGTCGCGAGATCGGATCAGCGGGCGTCGATGACGATCGTTGTGACTTTGAAAGCGAGGCGAGAAGCAAGTGTCGTTTGAGTGGCGGGAGCTGACTCGCATCGAGCGCCGGCACGAGAGCCGCCAAAATTGCTTCCATCGAGTTGGTCGGAGCACAGTTTGCAAGTGCAGACTCAAGTGCCACAATCTTTGGGCGCTGCGTTTCGGCAACGGTGATCTCAAGTTGCGAATCGTGTTCAACCGGCTGCGGCTTCAGCGAGTAAATCGGTTTGAAATAAATCGGTTCGCTGGCATCGACTTGAATCAGTTCGCTTAATTGAATGTTTAACTTTCGTCGCGATGATTCGAGTTTCACTTGCGAGGATTGACGTTCCGACCGAGCAGCGGCGAGTTTGTTTTCTTCATTCGACATCGCGAACCCGGCGCGGGCTGCGTCATGGAGGGTGTTGGAGAGTCGGTCGAGCTGATCCGCTGATTCCAGCAACAGTTCGGCCTGCAATTCGACTTCGACCAATTTTAAAAACAGTTTCCCCGCTCCGGCAGCCGCAGTGTTTCGTTGCTCAAGGGCTTCAGCGGCGAGCAATCGATCCAACACTGGGGCTTCCACTTCTCCCAAGCGACAATTCAGCGCGTGGCGTTGAGCTTCGATCAACTCTGCTAGTCTCGAATTTCTCGCGGCGGCACAGCGGACTTCATCCAGATCAACTGCCAGCGGTAACTCGGAATTAGGGTCGATGTTCGTTTTGCTTTTTAGTTCAGCGTAACTTTCGATCTCCGAGAAATCGGCAGCGACTCCTTCGTCGGGCGATTTGAGACTCGTCGCCAGCGGCGAGCGTTGCGAAACATACGGCGGACAGGTTTTCGCGGGCTGCGGTCGGTGCAGACAACATCCGGACCATGTGACGCACAGCAATGCGATCACATGCAACGAGATGTTTTTTTGAGCCAATACGAACATGAACCCACCAGCAACAATCAAAGCGTGAAAAACGAACACGTTGGTTTGATCGGAACAACTGGCGCATTCAGATTAACGGTTGCCGTGGTTAGACGCATTTTGCTCGTGCTACCGCCGAGCGCACCCGCATAACCGTCAGGGTTTGCCATCCGAAACTTAGCTTGGACATTCTTGTCCGAGCATCCACCAACCATCCCGACGGACAAGAATGTCCATCGTACATCAGCGCTCACTACGCCGTTTCGCTTTCTCAATCGCTGTCCGTTCAGCAGCAGCATCAAAATCCGGATTGGCTTCCGTCGGAATATCAGCACCCGTTTGCTGCTGCCACGTTTGAAGTCGAGCCAACAACTCCTGCGTTTTCTCGGGCTTTGTTTTCGACAAATCGGTTGCTTCACCGATGTCGTCGCGAAGATTGTAAAGCTCTAGTCCGCCGTCTTCGAAATATTGATGCAGCTTCCAATCGCCTGCGCGAATGATGCTGCAGGGACGCGAACGAAACAGGGGATCGCGTTGTTCATCATCAACTTCATAAGATTGCAAATAAGCCGGAAAGTGCCAAAAGATCGCTCGGTCACCCAACGTTTTTTTGTCACCGGTCAAGAGCGGTACAAGGCTGAGACCATCGACCGGCTGTTGCTGGGGAGGAAGCTCGGCACCAGCGAGCTGACACAGCGTTGGATAAAGATCGACGCCGGTGATGGGTTCCTCGCATTTCGTATCTGGCTGAACGACTCCTGGCCATTTGACGAAAAACGGCACGCGAATTCCGCCTTCGTAGTAAGTCCCTTTGTAGCCCTTCAGCGGTGACATGTCGGTTGCCGGGCCGTATCCGCCATTGTCGGAATAAAAAATGATCACGGTATTTTTGGTCAAGTTCAGCTCATCCAGAGTGGCGACAATTCGCCCGACGCCATCATCGACGGCTTGGATCATCGTCGCCATCGCCACGTGTTGATGCAGCTTGCCCGGCGCTTTCCGTTTGTACTTTTCGACCAGTTCCCGTTTGGCATCGAGAGGCGTGTGAACGGCGAAGTGTGTCAGATAAGCCAGCCATGGTTTATCGCGATTGTCGCCGATGAATTTGATGACTTCATCACTCAATCGGTCCGTGACATATTCTCCGTCGGGAGCAGCGGCAAGCCCCGGAGAATTTCCGTGGGGCGGGTAATATCCTCGAGGCGGGCCGCCCGAGTTAATGCCGCCGATGTTGATGTCGAAACCATAAGGCAATGGATCATTGCTGAGGTGCCATTTGCCAAACGTGCCGGTGGTATAACCGCTGGCTTGAATCTGATGCGCCCAAGTCCGAATTTCTGGATTCAGAACACTTGTGCCGGGGACCGGAATAAGTCGCCGATAAGCTGAATCACCACGCGGCTTGGTACCGACGTTGTAGATTTTATGACGTGGCGTGTACTGACCCGAGAGCAGGCAGGCTCGTGCCGGAGCACAATTCGCGGCGCCGGAGTAAGCATTACTGAAAATCATGCCCTGCGCGGCGAGCGCGTCGATATGCGGCGTCTCGTAGAAATCGCTGCCCATGTAAGACGTATCGCGCCAACCCAGATCGTCAACGAAGATGAACAGGATATTCGGCTTCTCGGTGGCAAGCGTGTGCGATGGGAATGCGAAACCAATCAGCCCGACGATCATCACCAGCAGGAGTAGTAAAGCGAAGTCGAATTGGTGCCAGAGGGTGTTACTTTTTAACTCGCGATGGTGAGTATCGAGATTCATTGGGGGGATCGTCCGAAAAGATAAATTAAGGCGTAAGTGCTGTGCTCGTGCAGCAATCCGATAAATCGTAGCAGCATATGAATCGGAAAAGTTGTGCTGGTTCTTTGTGATTATTCTGCCACGAATTTCACGAATCGACACGAATCAATTTAGAGATTCCCTCGTGTCGCTTTAATTCGTGTAAATTAGTGCGATTCGTGGCAAAGTTATGCTTTAACCAAGAATCCATTCGCGAACAAAAATTTTTCTACTTCCATCTTGTTGGCTAACTTTAAGACCCCGAATTTTGGTAAGAAAACAGGGGTAAGAAGAAAGTTCATCGTTCATGGCGGACGAAAAGTTAACCGTTCTTGATCGCTTTAATAGTTGGAGACGTGTGGCAATGCCCGAACAATTATCAGCAGAATCATTACCAGAACCAGCCCCAGTCGTAATCCCCATGAAAACTCCTTTGCCAGCCCAAATCTGGAAGACGCCTGCTGGGCATGATCGGTTGAACAATTGGTATGATCAATTCCTGTCGAAAATCGATACGGAAGTAACATCGATTTCAGTGCCGACATCGATTGGGCCGTCTCATGTATTGGTCACCGGACCGGAGGATGCACCTCCTCTGGTTTGCCTACATGCCATGCGGACTGGCGCGCCGTTCTTGCTTTCTGAACTCCCCGACCTCGCGAAACGATTTCGGCTTTACTCACCCGATCAGCCTGGGCAATCCATTCGTGGCCCTGAAGTGAAGCTGTCACTAAAGGATGATTCTTACGCCAATTGGCTGATCGAGATTTTGGACGGGCTTGGCTTGTCGAGTCCCCCTTTATTCGGTGTTAGCTGGGGCGGATTCGTCGCGCGACTCACCGCCTCCCAGGCGCCACAGCGAGTGTCTAAATTGGCGCTGCTGGTTCCCGCTGGTATCGCCAATGGAAGCCATTTGACGGGTCTGGCAAAGATGGCGTTACCGATGATTCGTCATACGATTTGGCCGACACCCAATAGTCTTCGCTCGCTGTTGAACCCGATCATGACAACATGGGATCCTGATTGGGCCAATTCAATTTCATGCGCACTCGGGGACATGAAGATGGATGCGAGAGTGCCGCCACTGGCGACGGAAGACGAACTGCGGCGACTCCAGATGCCGACGCTGGTGATTGCTGGCGACGAGGATATTTCTTTTCCAGGTGCCGCAGTCGTCGACCGCGTAGAGCGATTTATTTCCAAGGTGGAAACGGAGTTGGTCGATGACTGCAAGCACTGTCCGCCAACCACGGAAGCCTTTCGAGCTTGGCTGGGCGAACGGCTGTCGAGGTTCCTGCGCGATACACCGGATCGGGAAATTTAGCGAGCCTAAAATCTAGCGTCCTCGAAAAGCCTGTTGCACGTCTGGGTTTGCACTCAAGTCAAAGGGCGTTTTTCCGGATCGGTTGGGAAGCAGAGGATTGGCTTTCTTTTTCAGAAACCATTTGACGAATGGAGCCGAACCGACGAAGGCGGCATCGTGCAGCGGTGTGTTTCCACTGGCGTCGATCATGTCGATGGGGTGGCGTTTGCGAAGCAGAAGTTCAGCAATTTTTTGCCGCGTCTCGACGTCCTCTTCGGGTCGATAAAACTTGGGGTTCGCTTTGGCTCCCTCGAGCACTCGCCCGCAGCCGCGCACCAAAGCATGCAAGGGCGAGCCGCCGTTGTTGTTTTGCCGCAGTTGAGCTTTTGACTTCAGCAGCAAGTCGACGGTTTCGAACGAAGGCGACGTGGATTCACAGGCTGCATGCAACGGCGTGTTGCCATTGGGGTCCGTCACATTGGGGTTGGCTTTGCTGGCCAACAAAAACTCAACTGCCGCGTGTTTGCCATGTTCGGCGGCGAAATGCAAAGCTGTTTTGCCGGCGGACGCACCTCCAGAAGGGCTGTTGGGCAAAAGGGCAACGGGTTCGTTGATATTCAATTTATTTTCAATCAGGAATTCGAGAACCGGTAGACTTCCCCCGATCGCAGCGACGTGCAGCATGTTAAAACCATGCGAGTCTTGCCAGCGAATCAGTTTCGGATTGTGTTTCATCGCCACGGTCAACATTCCCACGGCTCCGCCCTTGCAAACGTTAGTAGGATCGGCGGCCAATTTATCAGAAAGCTCGGCGGGAAGTTTGTACGGTTTCCCCTCGAGCGCAGCGGTCAAACCTTCGGGCAAATCGTCGCGAGCGGAAGCGATCTTGATCGCCGTTTTGCCCTCCTTCGTTTTCAGCGCAGGATCAGCTCCCCCGTCGATCAACAATTCGACTCCACAAGCTGCCCACGCATGTTTGGAAGTTGCAATTAGATGGAGTGGTGTCTCACCCGCTAAATTAGTCGCATTTGGATCTGCACCTGCTTTCAATAGTACCGTGATCGTATCGAGATTGCAGGATTTTGATTGAAAGTGCAGCGGTTGATTGCCCGCTTGATCGAATGCTTTTACATCGGCTCCGGATCGAACAAGCAAATAATAAACATCGATCCGGCCATCTCCGACAGACGATGCAACCATGAGTGCCGTTCGTCCCTGTTGGTCTTTCAGCTCCAAATCAGCTTCCGCAGCGACCAAGGACTGAGCGATATGATGCGCACCCGACATGGTGCAGGCGTGAAGATAACCGAATTGCCCATGTGAAAGTGGCGCGTTAATTTCTTTCCGATGATCGGGAATGAGTTCTTCAAACAAACGCCAGTCCGATTGATCGTAAGCCAGTTCGAGTTTCGATTTGGGATCATCGGCATAAACAAGCGATGCGTTGCCAAGGGTCAGTTGTAACATGAGCAGCAGGCCCAGGCATAAAAAGAGAGTGCGATTTTGATTAGATTTCACGTTTCGAAAAGTCCTACGAAGTTTAAAAATTGGTCAACGCGCCGGTCAACAGTTTGTGGTTTGGTGATTTTGAATTTGGTGTTGAAGTCGCTGCTGAAATTGCGTAATAGAGCCAGCATTGTAACAAAGATCGACAGATCCGGACGCAAGCGAGTGGCGGCTGGTTTTATCAGCCGTCGGGTGCTAAACCACGGTTGCGTTGCTCCCTCGGCATAATCGTCACAAGCTTATGCTTCCTTGTTTCCTGACTTGCGTTCGTCGATAACACGATCATGTGTGGAATCCTTGGAATAATCACGCGACCTGGGTCGCCGTCGCCGCTCACTCAGAACGATGTGGTGGCGATGCGCGATACGATGACCGCACGTGGGCCCGACGAAGCGGGTTTGTTTCAGCAAAATAATGTTGTGCTGGGGCATCGGCGATTGTGCATTCGTGACGCCGCCGGTGGGAAGCAGCCGTGGATTTCCGATGATGGCCGGTTGGGGTTGGTCTTCAATGGTCAAATCTACAACGACGACGAACTACGTCATGAGTTAATTGGGCGTGGGTTTCGGTTCAGGACGCGATCGGATACCGAAGTTTTGATGGTCGCTTGGCAAGCTTGGGGTACCGGTTGCGTGCGAAAGCTACGTGGAATGTTCGCGTTTGCGGTCATTGATTTCGTGGAGAACAAGTGGTGGCTGGTGCGAGATCGCTGCGGCGTGAAGCCACTTTTTTACTCGCGGATCGGCAACGAGTTAGTGTTCGCTTCTTCAATCAAAGCCATCACGCGACACCCAAAATTTTCGGCGGCACCTAACCTGGCTTCCATCCGCCACTATCTCTCGACGTTGCGACTCACGCTCGACGATCAAACGGTTTTCGAGAACGTATTCGCCGTGAGACCGGCGGAGATTGTGACGGGCAACGAAGCCGGATTGGCATTCGATACTTACTGGTCGCTCGATCAGTCGCTTGACGTGACGGCAACATACGAAGACGCGACGGAAGAGTTGAGCGATCGCCTCGCCGAGTCAATTCGGCTACGATTGAAGAGCGATGTCCCCGTGGGGATGATGCTCAGTGGCGGTGTCGATTCGAATACGCTCGCAAGTATGACCTATGATCAAACGAATCAATCGATGATCGGTCGTTGTGGGGGTGGAATCGAAGACGATGCGGTAGCGGGCCTTCCCGACTCACATCCTAGTTTGCACCCTGATACGCACAGCGATTTCTTTCACGCTGAAAATTACGCGCGGCGATTGGGGTTCGAGTTCGAATCGGTTCGTGTTTCTCACGACCAATACCGATCGACTTGGCAGCAGTTAATCGACGATTATGCGACGCCACTTTCGACACCGACGGATGTGGTCATCTATCATGTGGCTCGTTCATTAAAAAAAGAAGTTGGCGTTGCACTCGGTGGTGAAGGCGCCGACGAAGCGTTTTGTGGTTACTCAATTCCGCATTGGTCGGGAGCGGATTTTGATCGGGCAGGTTCGTTTGGCGGGCTGCCATCTGCTCAAGCGGAACTTGCTCGCGCGAGTCTTCGAAAGCAGTATGGTCGCGATCAATTTTTTTCGCCGTCGGATCACTATTTGATGACGAATGGTTTGATTCCTCGCAGTTCGCAGGTTTCCTTATTTAACGATGAAGCTTGGGTGCAAGCCGATGGCGCCCGCTGCGTCGAGCGTTACTACGACAGTTTGTTTGCGTCTCAAGGCGATCGGCCGATGGTCGAAAAGTACGCGCGAGTTTTGTTTCGGCTGAATCTGGAAGGCTTGCTGGGCCGGTTGGACAGCGCGACGATGGCGGCGAGTTTGGAAGCGCGTGTTCCCTACACGGATCATGAATTGATCGAGTACGCATTTCGGATGCCGCACCATTACAAGATTGATGTTGCACCGGGCGAGAAAGAGCCGTGGCTGAGTTCGCTGGAGTTGGCGGAGCGTGGTAGTTTGCGAGCGAAACGAGTTCTGCGTGATGTGGCGGCTCGCTGGATGCCCCAGTCCCTGGCGCAGCGACCCAAGATGAGTTTTCCGACGCCGCTCTCGAAATGGTTGCAGCAAGATTGGAAACCATGGGTCACGCAACGACTTCGCAGCAGTTCTTTCGCGAAGCAATTGTTTCGTAGCGAAGCGATCGATGATCTTCAGCATCTCGCGCCTCAATTGGCAATGTGGAGTTGGCCGATTCTAAATGTCGCCTTGTGGGGGGACCGTTGGTTTGGGTGAGTCGCAGGTTTGGCTGGCTTATTTTTTTCTAATTTTCTTCTTCTTTTCTTCACAGAAGTGAGCAAGTTTTACCGATTGCGTTCGATCACTCTCTAGCCACCACCCCCAGGAGAGTCGTCATGATTTGCATGGAAGCATCCACAGAGAAAGAAGAGTTAATTCTCGTTCGCAAACGACTTAGCGACGATCTTTTTTCAGTGCTCAAAATGCGTTCAATGCCCGCTCTGGCCTTGCGAATCAATGAGGCATGTAAGAATCAACAATCGGATCTGAATTCAGTCATCGAGTTGATTCAATGCGAACCGGGAATCTCAGCGAGAATTCTTTCCATTGTCAACAGTCCCATTTACGCCTATTCTCGCGAAATCGATTCGATCAAACAGGCGGTGGTTGTCTTGGGATTTCGCAAGCTTGCTGAAGTGACGGTTTCCATCGCATCGCGGGAAGTGTTTTCTGGAGGCAGCCG
>JBGSKR010000075.1:0-7138 GCA_041741135.1 Mariniblastus sp. | reverse complement strand
ATTACACCGTTGATCCGGAAGGCTCCGTTACGATTGTTGACGTGAGCGACGGGATCGAAACGTTGGATCAATCAAAGGTGAAGTCCGCTGATTTTCGTGCGTTCAATGAACAGGCTGATAGTCTGCGGGCCAAGGGAGTTCGAGTTTTTGGACCCGGGGCATCGGTTGCTCAAGATTTCGAACCCGAGTGGATCGAAATTACCAGTGACTCTCGCACTGCATACGTTTGCTTGCAAGAAAACAACGCCATCGCCGTCGTTGATCTTGCGACTGCGAAGGTGAACAAGATTTTGCCACTCGGGTACAAAAATTGGTCAGCCGGAGCGGCTTGGTCGGGCAAAGGTTTTGATGCCAGCGATAAAGACGGAGGTATCAACATTCGTCACTGGCCGGTTTTTGGGATGTACCAACCGGACACTATTAAACTTTATGAAAGTGGCGATGAAAAATTTTTGTTGGGTGCCAACGAAGGAGACTCGCGAGCGTGGGGCGGTTGGTCGGAAGAAGCAAGTGTGGCTGATTTAAAACTTGACCCGCAGGCTTTTCCCAATGCCACAGAGTTGCAAAAGAAAGCCAATCTCGGACGGCTGACGGTCACGACGACGATGGGCGTCGCCAATGGTTGTGATCCATCTAACAAATCAACGAAACCTGCGCGCGACTGTGTCTATAACGCACTTTACGCTTTTGGCGGTCGCTCGATGGGAATTTGGAAAGTTCACGAAGACCGATTGGAGTTGGTCTTCGATACTGGTTCGCAGATTGAAGAAACGGTGGCTGAACTTTTTCCAAAATACTTTAATGCGGATCATCAAGATCGCCCTGAGCAACTGGATCGACGTTCGACCAGCAAAGGTCCGGAGCCTGAGGGTTTGGCGCTGGGAACAATCGATGGCCGAACTTATGCATTTCTGGGACTGGAACGAATCGGCGGTATCATGGTCTACGATGTGACTGAGCCAACGTCAACTCGCTTTATTCAGTACATCAACACTCGCGACTTTTCGATTGCAGAAGACGCGAGTGCCGACCACACAAAATCGGATTTGGGCCCCGAAGGGGTTTGCTTCGTTCCTGCCGAACACAGCCCCGATGCGCAAGGTCGGCCACTATTGTTAGTGGGAAATGAAGTCAGTGGCACGACGGCGGTTTATGTAATTGAGTAAGACGGCTGCGTAAATTAAGGGTATCTTAAATCGTAAAATGAATGCGCTGCTATAGCAGTGGTTAACGGAACCGAAGATATGAATCGAACGGTTTTGAACAAAATCTACATTATTGTTTAACCGATGCCTTGGTTTGCGTTTTCTTTGAGTGTCAGATTTTCTGGTTTGCTCGCTTTGCTGCCGGAGGCCGCAGCGACGATGGGTAATGTCGCTGCTCTCTCTGAGAGCATCGCGTTTCAGCGAGTTGGCAAAGCTTGAATTTTTTGTTAGTCACTTTGAGCAAATCGGTGCCTCAGCCAGATGTGGCAAATCGCGAACCGTCACCTTTAGGTTAACGGCAGCTTCTTGAACGATAAAAATCTCTTGACCTGTAAGTGGGATCGGTACTACAGTTGAAGTAGGCTTCATCAGGCCTTTTTTCTGGTGCTGCATTTACTGGAGACCGTTATGATCGACCGTCCTGATCTTCCCGATCCTCGTTCGTCCATCCATCGCTATTTCGCTGGATTAGCCGAAAACACGTTTCAGTCTCAACTCGGTGTCGTGGACCCGCCGTTGATCGACTATCTGACTTGCCTGCTGATCCGTTCGATTCGCAATGACATGGTGCATCGAGTTCGCGGCGTCACGGGGCGTCCGCTAATGACAATTCAGGAAATGGTCAACGAGGCGGCTGCCCGACTGGGTGAAGCTCGTCGTGATTTGCATCGTCATATTGGCGATTTCACTTTGTTCTGGGCGGGCATTTATCCGGAATCATTGAGAGGAAGTGATGCCGATTCTTCGGGACAATTCGAAACGTATTGCTCGTATGGAAAACGTTCCTATCGCATTGCCAGCTCGATTGAATCGGAGAATGACAATCCGCCAGCGGAAGTGTTGGAACGATTGAGCGACCGCTACGATTTATGTTGCTACGGTTTGCGAGAAGTGCGTCGGCAATGGGAGCACCACGACGATGAAGACTTCGGGCCCGGTTCGATTCTGTTGAATTGACTTTCTTGCACGAAGACTTGAATACTTGCATGAACTCAGCTTCACCAACCAATCTTCCACCCGGTCCGAAAGGCAAATGGAGGCCAACGCTACGGCTGATTCGCAATCCACGCGCAGCGATGGAAGCATGGGTCAAAGAGTTTGGCGACCCATTCCTGTTGCATGCGTTAAACGGACCGGTGGTGGTGACCGGTCGCGAAGATCTGATTCGTATCATCTACGGCCAGTCGCCAGATGTCTACGAACCGTTCGCAGCGGCAACCATGACCCCGCTCATGGGGGCGGGTTCCATGTTTATCCTCGATGGCGAGGAGCATCGCCGCGAACGTCGCCTAATCATGCCCATGTTTCATGGTGATCGCATGAAGGCTTACGGCCAAGCCATGCAAGAAACCGCGGTCGAGCAACTCACCAAACACAATCTTGGCAAATTTCTGCTCACGAAACCGCTGATGATTGACATCTCGCTGGAGATCATCGTACGAACCGTGTTTGGAGGCGATGATCGTGAGACTGCTGAGCGCATGATCAACGCGAGTCATCGCACGTTTGCCGCCGCGAGTCCATTGCTATTCTTCTCGCGTAAAACTCATCTCTCGTTTTTTGGGCTAACGCCGCTGGATCGTTGGAACAAAGCCAAAGCGAACTTGTTCGGGCTGTTTGACGAAGCGATCAACGCACGCAAAAGTACAGCCGCCGAGCGAGAAGACATTCTGTCGCTGCTGTGCGAGGCAAAATATGAGGATGGGCAATCGATCACCAAAGATCATGTCCATGCGGAGTTGATGACGTTCCTGTTTGCAGGCCATGAGACAACGGCATTGACATTGACGTGGGCGATCTATCACTTGCATCGCGGGCGAGAGAGTTTGGATCGTTTGCGAGCAGAACTTGATGCACTTCCCGATCTGCAACCATCTACCTTGGCTGCTGCTCCCTATTTGAAGGCCGTTGTTCAAGAGACACTTCGCATTCACCCCATCGTCACCGAGACGCTTCGCAAGCTAAAACAGCCAATGGAGTTGGGCGATTATAAAATTCCTGCAGGCATGGCTGTGGCTCCCGCGACCGTGTTGGCTCACCACCATGCGGGCACTTACCCAGACCCTGACACATTCCGCCCCGAGCGGTTTCTTGAAAGAAGTTACTCGCCATTCGAGTACATGCCATTTGGTGGTGGCCATCGCCGCTGTATCGGCGCGGCATTCGCTGGTTACGAGATGGCGATCGTGCTGGGAACTTTACTCCAGCGATTTGAATTCGAGTTGCAAGAGACACAAGAAGTCGTACCCAAACGCCGCAGCGTTACGATGGGCCCATCCAGCGAAGTTCCTGTCATAGTGAAGTCGCGTTGCTAGGAGTCTTTGACGGACAAAGCTATCGTTATGTCGTAGGGCTGACTTCAAACTGGTTTGATAACGCCATTGATGGCTCTCCGGTGACTCAAAAACATCAAGACACCAGCCCCTTCGTCACCATCATGAACACTTCTTCGAGATTTGGTTCTTTGACGCCAAAGTTGATGACTTCCACGTCGTTATAAATTAATTGCTTCAGCATCGCCGCCGTATCATGTTCGGGCGACGTGAACTCAATCGTGAGCTTGTGCCCATCGATCTGCACGTCACGCACGTCGGGGTTGCCGCGAATGATGGCCAGCCCTTTGTCAAGATTGTTACCAATTCGCGCTTGGATAATTTGATTGCCGCGAATGCGTCGGTAGACTTCATCCATCGGCCCGTGCATTAACAATTGTCCGCGTTCGATGATTCCAATCGAAGTGCAGCAATCTGCCAGCTCGGTGAGGATGTGGCTGGAGATGAGAATCGTTTTTCCCATGCGGCGTAGCTCTTTGAGAAGCGCTTTGACTTCGACGCGGGCGCGAGGGTCGAGTCCACTGGCGGGTTCATCAAGAATCAGCACAGGCGGATCGTGAACGAGAGTTTTTGCAAGACACAATCGCTGCTTCATTCCACGAGAAAGTCCATTGACAAAATCATTACGCTTGTAGGTCAAATCCAACAACTCCAGTACATCGCGAATGACTTGTTTGCGTTGCGTGCGACCGATCTTGTAGGCGACAGCGAAAAAATCCAGAACCACCCAGACCTTCATGCCATCGTAAACTCCAAAGGAGTCGGGCATGTACCCAACACTGCGGCGGACGTTCATCGGATCAGCAGAAACGCTGTAGCCGTTGACAGTGCCGTCGCCGCGAGTGGCGCGGAGCAAGGTGGCGAGGAATCGAATCGACGTACTTTTACCAGCTCCGTTGGGGCCGATGAAACCGAACATTTCGCCTTCTTCAATTTTCAAATCAAGCGATTCGACGGCGGTGAATTCACCGTAGTCTTTGCCAAATCCGGTTAGTTCGATCATTGTTGTTTTCTAATAAGTAGCTTGGACATTCTTGTCCGAGCATTTTTCGGGCGCGACGGACAGGAATGTCCATCGTACATCATTGCGGACTAAATAGATTATCCAATTCCTCGATCTCTTTCATCCAATCGAGGTCAGATTTGCCAGTGAAATCGGTGAGCGCGTTTCGGTCACGAGCTGCCGGCGGTAGCGATGGTCGGCGCAGATGGACAAGCACTAATGTTTGTTGATCGGTTTGAGTAGCAGCGGGATCGAATTTGGTGCGCCCCAACTGACCGTTGAAGCTGGCGATCAAACGGCTTTCACCTGGACTTAGAACTAAAGTGTATGCAATCGTGTCGAGCAATCGTCCCAACCGAATCGTGACATCACCATTTGTTGGATGATAGTCGTTGGCCAATTGTTCACGACCGGATGTTGGTTCATCGCTGACGAAAACACTGGCATCGTCCTCAGAAGATGAATCACTTGGTATTGGCAGATCAATCGATTCCTCGGAATCGAAAGAATCCGTTGAATCGAGCGACGTATCACTCGGCGATTTTGATCGAACGCGAACCGGTGAATGTCCGAACAGTGAGTTCATTCTCCATGGCGCCGTCACTGACTCAAAATCGCACGGCTCGAATTTCAGATTGTCCGCGACGGATCCGCTGGCCATCTCTCCGATCCAAGCGACTTGATAATTTTCGCTGTCGGTGCGATGTAGAATGCCAACGTGTTTTAAATCTAGTCCCGATCCATTGGAAACCGAAGTTGGTAGTCGCTGGTCATCCGTCTGGCAGGAAATGATGCCTTCCAAATCCAGCATCATTTCAGAGTGTAACAGTCCTGTGGAGTTTGATTGAATTTGAAATCCTTCCAAACGATTTTGCACCGTGCGTTTCAGTTGGACTTCGCTGAGCGGATCATTCGAGCGAGCAAAACTCGATTCCGAAACGCGGGCAAAGGGCAACGATTGGGCGGTCGCGTTATCGAGGTTTACGTGATAGCCAGTGGACAGCGAGGTATACAGCGCTGAATACTCGGTGAGATGAGCACGTGGATAATCGGCATGAATCTCTAGCAGACCGACTTGCGTGTTGCTGCGAACGAAACCAATATCCAGCGACGCCATTCTTACGACCAGCACCGCTCCAACAATCGCAATCACGGGCGCGGCGGCCCAAGCCCATTCGACTTTTCCCATGCAGCGAAAAATAAACCAGTTCAGTGGAACCAGCACCAGCAAATAAGCGGCCAGCATTCTCAGCACGAACGTCGACGACGGCGGAGTGATACCGGCGGCCTGGATGAGCGTTTCCCGTGCTGCGATCGAAACGCCGCTATCATCATTCCAGCCAGCCACTCCAGATTGAGGTGCATCGGAATAACCGCCAAAGTGCCAGTTGTTTTTGGCAATACGTTCGTAAGCCAGTTTCCAATTCGAACCATTCTGGTTGTTTCCTGAATTGTCTTCGCTGACTTCCGAAAGTTTAGTTGCATATTCCGATCCTGACACCATCGGTTCAGCTAGCCGTGAAGAATGCTCTCGCGAATCCCTTTCCAGCGAATAGTGGGCTGGCAAGCTTGCACGGTAACCAAGATCGCGGCTGAGGTAGCGCAAGGTCGAGCCGACCAGCGGATCAAAAATGTTTGTATCGTCGTCCGCCCAGCGATACGAAATGTCGGCGCTATCATAACGAAAGAACTGTCTTGGCAATCGTCGAAGCAGTGCGTTATTGAAGAAACTCGGAAAGCTGCGCCACTTTCGCACTAGCGGAGCGTTCAGCGAAAACGCGGTAACCACAATTCGTCCTCGCCCGACGGTTCGCTCAATGGCAATGTCGCCCGTTCCCTCAACAAAATTCGCTTCGGTGTGGGGCTTGAACTGAACACCCAAGAGCGGCACCGACTCGGAAACCACAAAAGTTCGTTTCTCTGCCGCATTGTTGGCAACAGGAACGGTCCAGTTCTGGTTCAACTCCCGGAGCGCTTCGTTGGTGATATTTCGCGAGCCATCAAACTGAGCCGGAAGATACGGCCCGAGAAAGCTACCCTGTAATTTATCCAAACAATCTGGGCCACTGAGAATCAATTGACCGCCAAAGTGCAGCCAATCGAGCAGTGCATCTTGATGATCGGTGCTCAATTTTTCGGGGTCAAAATCGTCCCAGATCAAATAAGCGATCGTCGTCCAATTGAGGCTTTGTCGTGGCAGTGGCAGCGGGTCGCCGAAGACATTGTTTACCATGAAGTAAAACGGCGGAATCAAATCTCCGCTTTCGGTTCGCTGCTTGCTCAATTGAATGCTGTCGGACATGCGCAGAAAGTTGTACGAGTCCGGTCGTTCCGACAGCAGCACAATGTGGTGCTGAAATGGTTTAAGCATCGTGGTGGGTTGAGTCGTTGTGATTTGCGGCGTGCCACCACGGGTGTGATCAAGCGAGTAACGCACGTTCGCAGTGAAGGCGCGAGCTAAGCCAGGGTCGCGTCGCGGCAGAAAGACACTGGTTTCAAAATTTTTCCACTCGGATTTGGGGAGCGATGCCGGGCGAGTGGTCGTCAGAAAATAATCGGTCGACGGAATCGGGATCGGCTGGCCGAGCGAATCGACG
>JBGSKR010000074.1:0-5568 GCA_041741135.1 Mariniblastus sp. | reverse complement strand
GTTGAATGGTTTCAGTCATGGTTTCACATCAACCTCTTTTGAGCCATTTGTCGAATGAGAATTGCCACCGAGTTAAACGCGAACAACACGACCAGCAATACGATAATTGCGGCGGCAGAGATATTGGGAAAATCAATCGGTGCATGTTTCTCCGGCAATCCTGCCCAGTAAAAAATTTGTAGCGGAAGAATTGAAAAATCATCCATGAAGTGACTTGGCCCCACCGCAATGGAAACAATTCCGGAAATCATCAAAATCGGAGCCGCTTCTCCGACCGCTCTGCTCATTGCCAAAATAGAAGCGGTCATGATCCCCGGAATCGCCGCAGGCAGCGTGACATTGCGCACCGTTTGCCACGGAGTACATCCCAACCCCAAGGCGGCCGCGCGGAGCGACGATGGAACCGACCGCAATGACTCCTGAGTCGCGATGATCACCACTGGCAAAATCACTAACATCAAAGTCAAACTGGCCGTCAACACCGTTCGCCCAAACGGCAATCGAAATGCATACCAAGAATGATCCACGACCACACCGCCTTCAGCATCAGGAAACAGCGATACATTCAACGTCACGTCGTCTTCGGGAAATTCATCCTCGTCATTGATGACATTGAGCGTGACCTCCGATCCATCCGACTGAAATGCGACCATGCCGTCAGCCATTGCTGGGATTTCGTCACGATTCTTGGTGGGAATAAAAATGACTTGCATACCCTCGGTAAGGTACTGACGTTTGAAACTCGCACCGATTTCAAAAGCGGGGTTCTCGGGCGAGCCGAAATATCCAAACATGGTGGCGAACGCCGTTACGCCCAAGATCCCGTAGACGATCGAGGGCACGCCAGCGAGATTGCTAATGTTTAATTGCAGCAATCCCGAAAGCCAACGCAAGAATCGGTTTCGCGGCTGAAACTCTTCCAGGAAAATAGCGGTTCCAATTCCCAGTGGCAGAAAAAACAAGGTACACCCCAGACAAACCCAGATCGAACCCATTAACGCTGGTCCGATACCGGCTGCACCGGGATTGGGAGACGGCGGCTTCGTCAAAAACGATTTCGGCAATTCGCCTTTTGCTTCCTGTAAAGCTTCAACATTGATCTGGAGTTGGTTGAGTTTTGACTGAATCGTTTGTCGCGGATCTGGCTTATTGAGCCGCGCAGCTTCCGTGAGCGCATTTTCGGAATCGAGCTGCGTTTGCAAGCTCAAGATTTCTGTCTCTGCTTCTTTGACGGCGGCAGTGTATTGTGCCTCCGATGGAAAAAACACAGGCAAGGCCTGCACGGCAATCGACAACAACAACGTCAACAAAATCACCACCGAAAACACGGAAGTCACAACACACAACAGCCAAAACAAGCGATTGGCTTGCTGGCGCGAGCCTGCTGAAGCGACGGGCATGTCCGAAAAATTGGGTGTAAAATTCTTAATCGTAGGCCTCCTGAAAACGTCGGCGAACAATGCCGCCGATGACGGTCAGCGCAAACGTAATACAAAACAGCACCAGCCCTACCGAGTAAATCGAATAGTACTCTACCCCGAAATTGGTGATGTCGCCTTTGGCAGTCGCGGCCATGTGGCCCGTCATCGTCTGGATCTGCTCACGAGGATCAAATGTCAAATTGGCAAGCGCTCCGGCAGCCATCGCCACGATCATGGTTTCACCGATCGCGCGAGCAGCCGCTAACAAGATCGCTGAAATGATTCCCGAAAGTGCTGCGGGAAAAACGACTTTCAGTGACACATCGAATTTGGTTCCGCCCAGTCCATAAGCCGCCTCGCGAAGTCGCATCGGCACAGCTCGAATCGCGTCTTCGGACAATGAAGCCACCGTCGGTAAACAAAGAATACCGACGGCAATCCCAGCACTCAATGCGTTGTAGTAATCAAGCTCCATGAAGTTCTGCAAGCCGGGCGTGATTACCGCCAGCGCAAAGAATCCGTAGACGACAGTGGGAATACCGGCGAGCAATTCCAAAGCAGGCTTGAGAACTGATCGCAATTTCGGTGGTGCGTACTCGCTCAAGTAAATCGCCGTGACCAATCCAAGCGGAACCGCCACGCTCATCGCAATTACCGTCACCCAGAGCGTCCCACAAACTAAAGGTAAGACGCCGAAATGCTTTACGTTGCCCAAATTCGGATTCCAGACTCGTCCTGTCAAAAACGACCACAAGCTGGTATTGGCAATTTCGAAAAACTCGATGGTTTGCCCAATCAATAGACTGACAATCAAGATCGAGACTAGCAACGTGAACAAGGAACAGACGCCAAGTGCCACCACGATCATCCATTCCTTGATCGTAGTGATCGTCAAGGAACGAAACGAGCGATTCTGTAGCACACTCGGGATCGTGTTTTCAGCGATGGAAGCCATAAGCAAGTCTTCAGTGAACCGCGTATAAATTATTTGAGCAAGTTTTCTTTAGCATAAACTTCCTTCAGCGAACCTTCACGTTTGCTGCCGTCTTCTGACCAAAAGTGCGTGCCCGTTTGGCGACGCTTGAAATGATCGACCGCTGTGGAATTGATCGATTCAGGCAAACCAACATACTGCACGGCAGTGGCGAATTTTGAAGCGTTCTCCAAATAGTGATTGACGAAAACCTTGACTTCTGGCCGTAGCGCCGATTTGCTGTTGATGTAAATAAACAGCGGACGGGAGAAGGGAGCATACACTCCCGATTCGATATTCGCAGCAGAAACTTCGACGGCAACACCCGTTTTCGGATTGACAATCTTGATTGCTTTCAATGTGCCTTGATTGCCGAAGTAGTACGAGGCACCGATAAACCCGATTGCACCTTCTGTGTTAGCGATGCCTTGAACCAATTGATTGTCGTCTTCGCTGACCGACATGTCATCGCGAATCGCGGAACCCTCTTCGTCCGCGATAACTTCTTTGAAATAATCAAAGGTTCCCGAATCAGTGCCAGGCGAAAAAATCTTGATGGTGGTTTTGGGGAAACTCGGATCTACTTCGTTCCAGGTCTTTGCGTTACGGAAACTTTTGTCTTCGGCATCGGCACGAAAAATCTTTTTGAGTTGCTCGACCGACAACTGTTCGACAAAATCATTTCCTTTCGGCACGACGATTGTCAAACCGTCGTAAGCAATCGGCAACTCATAAAAGCTCACACCATGTTCTCGACAAACGGCCAATTCTGAAAACGTGATCGGACGCGAAGCATTCGAGATATCCGTTTCACCTTTGGTAAAACGCTTGAAACCACCACCGGTTCCCGATACACCAACAGGGACGGTAACTTTTGGACAAATTTTTCGAAAGCTGGTGTCGGCCTGGATCGTAATAGGAGCCACGGTACTCGATCCATCGACGACGACTTTTCCTTCTAGGTCTTGAATGCCTTGACCGTGAACCGCATCCAATAAAAATTCGCTGACGCCGAAAACTGGCGAAAGGATTACGAAGAACATTGGCAACACGAATTTCATTTTCTGATCCTGGTGGTTGGACAAAACATTGGCTGGTGATTGCATTGAGCGAATGAAAGCCTGACAATCAGTTTCTTGCAATTGGAAATCGTTGCAAAGAGACTTCTGACCGATTGCTTTATTGCACTTTTCTCAGCCACGGTAAATTACCCACCTAATGTGAAGAATGCGTTAAGAATCCTTAAACATTCCATGAATTTTCACAATTCGATTTTAGTTCATGCAGAAAGCCAGTATTTCATGTCCACCAGAACCAAGCGATCATTAAACATGGGCCATCATTCCTCAAACGCCACACCGTCAATGGCAGATTTGGCAAAGTTCGCGATTCTTTTCGCCATTTCTTGGACGGCGATTGGCTTCTGCCCCGCGACCATTTGTGTCGCCGGTGGTGGCCCCGAGAATCTCGTGCTCGTGGTCAATGCTGATTCCGCTGCCTCCAAATTGCTGGCCAATTACTACATCGCCGGTCGACAAATTCCGTCGCGGAATGTGATTTACCTGAACGGTATTCCGGCGCGTGAAGTTTCGTCGCTGGAGGTCTTTCGCGAGAAGATTTTTAAGCCGGTTCTGCAACAGATCGAAGAGCGGAAGCTAGGTAACAGCGTCGACTACATCATCTACTCTGCTGACTTCCCTTCCTCGTACAACATTTCGGCGCACACAACGCTGCTGGCGGATCAACTAAAGCAAGCTACGCCACCGCAATCGTTGCCAGCAAATATTTACGGAGCTGCTGCGTCACTCACCTCGCTAACCTATTTCGCGGGTGCGGTGATTTCGGATCAACCTGCCTGGATTCTGCTTGACTCCAATACCTATTATCGAAAACCAGCGTCGATGATTTTGCGGCAGCCGTTTGTTGGTGAACGACAAGCGGAATTTGATTCCGCCACACGCGCTTTCGATTCGGGAAGTGAAAGCGACCGCGCCAAAGCGATCAAGACACTGACCGAAATGGCGAAACAAAATCCACGGCAGGTCGCGGTGCTTTATTGGCTGGCTCGCTTTCACGCGCAAGACGGCGATGCGAAAGTTGCGACCGAGTGGTTGACGGCAGCAGTTCGCGCTGGCTGGTGTTACCGCACGCAAACGAAATCCGATCTGGCTTTCAACAAAATCGACAACGATCCAATCTTCTCAGGAATCGTTGATCGCATTCCGCTCGAGCCTTTCGAGTTCGCGCCGACGCGCGGATTCAAGCAGGTCTATGGCTGGGGGGTGAACGGGATGCTGAACGAAGAACCGGGTCAAGCCAACCGTTATTTCTTGTCAACGATGCTGGGCGTCACGCGAAATCACGGAACCACGGAGGAAGAAGCCGTCCAGCAACTGAAAATTTCCATGAAGGCTGACGCGACGTTTCCGGTAGGCAAATTTTATTTTTCCGATACGGCGGACGTTCGCAACAAAACTCGCAAACCCAGTTACGCCGGAACGATCAAGGCTTTGCAACGACTGGGACAGAAAGGCGAAATCATCACAAGCATTTTGCCGAATCAGAAATCGGATGTGCTCGGGCTATGTACCGGATCGTCCAGCGTTAACTGGACGGCCAGCGGTAGCCGACTAAAACCCGGAGCGATAGCAGAAAGTCTCACCAGTCATGGCGGACGATTGAGCAACAGCAGTCAAACCAAACTTTCGGAATTCATCCGTTTCGGGGCCGCTGGCTCGGGCGGCACTGTCACCGAACCGTATGCCATTCAAGCCAAATTTCCCCATCCAAATATTCATGTTCATTACGCGAAGGGTTGCTCCCTAGCCGAGTCGTTTTACCAATCGATCAGTGGTCCGTTTCAATATCTGATTGTGGGAGACGCGTTATGTCAGCCATGGGCGAAACCTCCCGTTTTCACCGTGGACGGCGTCACCGTGGGTCAAACGATTTCTGGAAAAACCAGACTAAACTTCGACGCCAACACCTCGCCAGTTCCCATTGCTGGCATGGAGTTGTATGTCGATGGTGTATTGCTGTTGCGAGATCGTTTTCGCGACTCGATTTCATTCGATACGACCGGCCTGTCGGATGGCTACCACGAGATTCGGTTTGTCGCGATTGCTAACAGTCCGATTGAAACGACGGGACGTATCATCATGCCCGTGCTGATCG
>JBGSKR010000073.1:0-4176 GCA_041741135.1 Mariniblastus sp. | reverse complement strand
CGCGGGTGGCCGATCTTGTACAAGTATTCGGCTAGTCGCGACTGCAAGTCAACCACGGCTTGCCACTGTTCCGTGGGCATCTCGACATGATTTTGTCGCTGGGTGAGTTCCGTATTAGAGATGACGCGGCGAACTTGCATGTGCAAATACTCGATCATTTCTGACAATTTCGCAGCTTGTCCGGGCGACATCCGTTCGGGTGGCTGTGGAGGTTCGAGTTCGGAAAGTGCCAGCTGATAGTTCGGGTCATCTTTCCAGTTCTCATTGATCGATACCGAATCATCCGACGCATTGGTACGCGAGTCATCGGACTGTTTCAAGTTTTTTGATTTGCCGAGTCGCTGGAGTCGTTCATTGATTTGGGCGCGGCTGCCCACGATGAGGGTGCTTCGACCGATCGTAATCAAGTCTCCATGACGTAGGATGCGCAAGTGGATTTCCTCGTTGTTGACTTTGCAACCGTTGGTGCTTTCGAGATCGGTGAGCACCAAGTCATCGTGGTCCTGTTGAATTTTCACATGGAAGCGGCTGATCCGTTCGTCGTTAAGCTGGATCGAATTCCCTTCTTCGCGTCCAATGGTAACTGGGACTTCCAAATCATTAAAAATTTTGCCACGATCGGCCCCATCGAGAACTCTAAGTGTAATTGCCGCCATCTTGATTTGCCTTCAATTGTCTTAAGTCGCATAGACAATCATTGTAACACAGCATAACCCGAGATTCGAATGGGATCGATTTTGTAGCCAATCAATTCGAACGGAGGAAGAGAACTTGGCGTAAAATGGCGAAGGACACGAAATTCATGGGCTACCAATTGCACTTGATGCGTTTCACCAAAACGCCTAAATAGAACGAGGTTTTCTCCCAGCGTCAGTGGAAACAAGAGAATTTTTTCATGGATCGGCCCCGTTCTACTATCATCCTGACTCCCACGTATCCAATTTCTGGTTGCGTTGCGTTGATGTCGTGGTTGATTTTGATAGCGATTTTTGGGGCGGACGCAATCGCGCTGGCACAAAGTATGGAAATGGGTCGGAAGCCCGCTGCGACTCCCACGCGTTCAACAGGCGAATCGGCGGCTCGTACCCAGATCGAGTTTCCTTATCAGGCTTTGGTGCTCAAGCAACAGGCACCGGTTCACAGCGGACCTGGCGAAACACATTATGCTACTGATAAACTTGCTCAGAATTCAACTGTCGCCGTCTATCGTCATGATCCCGGCGGTTGGTGCGCCATTCGCCCGCCGCGAGATAGCTTCAGTCTCGTTCCTGCGACTACCATCGAATTGGTTGACGAAAACATTGGTCGCGTGATCGATGAGGGAACGCAAGTCTGGGTCGGTACTCAATTGGGTCCCGTCGATAAACCGTTGTGGCAGATAAAATTAAAGGCCGGCGAGTTGGTCGAAATCATGGGCGAAGCGAATTGGCCGAATCCGCAAGGTCACTCGACGACTTGGTATCAAATCGCACCGCCGGCTGGCGAGTTTCGCTGGATGCGACTATCAGATTTACAAGGCCCCCCGCGAGCATTCACTGAAAACGAAAGCAATGCCGTTTTAAGCAATCGCGTTTCCGCTGAATCAAATCCCGCATCCGAAACTGCGCTGACTCAAGCTGTTCGCGATACCGAAAACCCTACCGCTCGATTTCCAGTTCGACCAGCGACATTTCAGTCTGACGATACGCTGCCTCGTCCCACCAATCGTCTCGTTGATCAAAGCACCAGTCGTCCCGTTGATCGCGCTTCATTTAACAACTCAAACAACTCGGACACCTCAAACGACTCGGTGAACCAAGGATGGCGAAAAGCGTCGACCTCGATTGAACGCAGCGAAAATCCTAACTCTACCGGTGCACCATTTTCAGGTTACTCTCCGAACGATCGTTTCGCCGAATTGCCAGTGACGAACGCGACCAATGGCGGGCCCCGTGTTGCTGATATCGCGGTCGAACCGGTTCCTTCAACGCAGGATTTAATGTCGCGAAATTTTGGACTCGAGCCAAGCCTCAACGCGATTGGCTCGGGATTGGTCGGCAATTCGACAGCGCTGTTAACACCTCGTTTGACTCAGTTGGAACTAAGATTGAATCGTGAAATGATCAAAGAGCCGAATCAATGGCGACTGATCGACTTACAAACCGAAGCCCAAACGATTATTCAATCGACGACCAATCCGCTGGAGCAAGCGCAGGCTCAGCAACTGCTGGGAAAACTCGAAAACTGCGCTCGCATTCGGGAAAACTATTTGGCCGTTTTTCAAGCCACTGCGATTCCGAACGGGGGAGACGATTCTGATTTGGCGGGAGTCACACCGACCAACGATATTTCCAGCGATATTTCATTGGACACAATGTATGACGCACATGGTTGGCTGTATGAATTGGTTCGCGACGGTGGGCGAGAGCGTTCGACTTATGTCCTCAAAGATGAAGGTGGTCGGATTACGCATCACGTTTCTCCAGTTCCCGGTTTAAGTTTGAGTCCGTACCTGAAAACCAAAATCGGGATTAAAGGCACGCGCGGCTTTCACACGGATTTGAAACTTGATCATGTGACGGCGGAACGAATCATTGAGTTGAAACGCCGCTGATTCCGTAGGATGGACATTCTTGTCCGTCGTCAGGAGTCTGTCCGAATATCCACACGAATATCCACATCATGCTAGGACTACATGCCGCATGCAAAGAAAATCGTTTTGCACTGTCCAGAGTATTTCAGTGGCCTGACGAAAAGAGAATAATGAATCAAAATCACTGACTCGGAACTGGTTGAATGTTTGTGCGTCCCGTAGGGACAAAATATTGGTAGCGATTGTCGCCCCCTTAAACGTTCGTTCCGTAGGGACGCAATCTAGTTTTGAACGGTAAAAATCGTGTCGATATGTCGGCCCTACGGGACGAACGTTGGTTTGGGGTTTCTGATTTCTACCGATATTTGATCCCTGCGGGATGTTACAACAAGCTTCGCTACCTCGTAGCAGTCTCTGACACGGCCCGCACTCACACCTGAAACACACCCGTACTAAACGGCCTGTCATCGGCGTGGCGAGTCACGATCTCCAGCGAGTCGATCAGGGTCTGACGAGTTTCAGCGGGTGTGATGATCGCGTCGACCCACAATCGAGCGGCAGCATAACGAATGTCAGTTGACTGCTCGTAAGCGGCTTCGACTTGCTCACGCAACTGCTGCATTTCATTAGCATCAGGTGTCTTTCCCTCGCGACGGAGAGCGGCAATGTTGATGTCGAGGATTGTCGTGGCAGCTTGCTTTCCTCCCATCACGGCATAGCGGGCGTTCGGCCAAGCAAAAATAAATCTCGGATCAAACGCTTTGCCGCACATCGCGTAATTGCCCGCCCCGTAACTGCCACCGGTGATCACGGTGATTTTTGGCACACGACTATTGGCGATCGCGTTGACGACTTTTGCACCGGCGCGAATGATGCCCGCTTGTTCACTGTCTTTGCCGACCATAAACCCCATCACGTCTTGCAAAAAAATCAGCGGCGTCCAAGTTTGATTGCAGTCCATGATGAAGCGAGCTTCTTTGTCGGCGCTATCGTGGTAGATCACGCCCCCGAACTGCATGCCTTCGGTCATGATGATTTTGTCGCAGAGCACCGGCAGATAACCGCCGCCTGCCACACAGTTTCCCATGATCGCCGCCAATTGCGGAATTCCACTTGCTGAGATAACGGCATTGTTAAAAAAGATGCGACCGAAATCGTCTTCGTCCGGAAAAATTTCGTCTTGCAGGGGCAAGAACACGCCCGCCGAATCGACCAAATAAACTAGCGGAACCCGGCAGCGCATCGCGATGCGTTGTGCGCGTAAGACTTTCTTGCAAGTCATCGGAAAAAAAGCACCGGCTTTAATCGTCGCATCGTTGGCGATGATCATCACGGTTCGTCCGGAAATTTTTCCCAGCCCACAGATGACGCTGGCCGAAATGGAGCCGCCCCACTCCGAGTACATCGCCCAACCGGCCCAGCGACCGATCTCGATCCATTTTGAATCCGGGTCGAGCAGCTCCGCGATCCGCTGGCGAGCGGTCAGGCGACCCTTAGCATGTTGGCGTTCGATCGCTATCTCGCCACCGCCCATTTCGATTTCATCGGACTGAGCTTGGAAGGCTTGAAGTAAATCCGGCCAGTTCATGGGAGTCCCTGTTGCC
>JBGSKR010000072.1:0-10039 GCA_041741135.1 Mariniblastus sp. | reverse complement strand
AATAAACACAAGTCAACCTCGAATTTTTAACAGCCCAGGACGTGCCTCGTCGTGGCATAAGCTTCCAGCCTGTGGTGTGGCATAGGCTTCTAGCTTGTGTGGCATCGAGTAAATCAGTGCGACACAAGCTAGGAGCTTATGCCACATCTTATGCCACGGGCAACACGATCTTACCCGACCAAGGTTGATGCTGCTGATACCAAGTCACACATTTTTGCAGACCCTCATCGAGTCCAATCTCGGGTCGCCAATCGAGCAAGCGGTCGGCCTTTTCGATATTCGCTTGCGTCGATTTCATGTCGGCTTTATGAAACGTCTTGTATTCAATCGCCGCCGTCTTACCCAACATCGATTCCAGTTTCTCGATCAGTCCATTAATCGTGACCGGTTGCTTGCCACCGCCAAGATTAAAAATTTCATAACCAAACGGTTTCAGTGCGGCGATTGTTCCGCGAGCGATATCATCGACAAAAGTAAAATCGCGCGATTGCGAACCATCACCAAACAGTTCAATCGGTTGGCCCGAATCGATCCAGCGAATAAAGCGAAAGATGGCCATGTCGGGACGATCGGCAGGTCCATAAACCGTGAAGTACCGACAGATCGATACGTCGATGCCGTACAGGTGATGATAAGTATAAGCCAACATCTCCGCTGCTTTCTTTGAAGCGGCGTAAGACGAAATGGGCGTGTTGACGGCCAACGTTTCGACGAACGGCATTTCCAGTCCCGCATACAACGACGAGGTGGAAGCGAGCACGTACTTTTTGATCTCGCGTTTCCGCATTTCCTCTAACAGATTCAAACCGCCCATGACGTTGGTGGTCATATACACGTGCGGATTGACCATGCTGTAGCGGACGCCCGCCCGCGCAGCGAGATTGATGACCGCATCAAATTCATGTGTGTCAAAAATTTGACAAACGGCGACCGCGTCTTCCAAATCCGTTTTTATAAATTGAAAATTTTCGAAAGGCGTGAGCTTGTCCAGCCGATGCTGTTTCAACGATACATCGTAGTAGTCGTTTAGGTTATCCACTCCGACGACGCGGTGGCCGCATTCGAGCAGCAACTGAGAAACTTTCGAAGCAATGAAACCAGCACAGCCAGTGACTAGATATTTTTTCGGTTCAGGCAAGATATTGAACAAGGCAGTGGCTTTGTGGGTTAACGGTTTCGACAGTAAACGCGGTCGCGATATCGTAGCCCAAACGTGAGCTGGATTCAAAGTGGTGCTCAGATGCCGCCCATTCTAATGGAACCAGAGACTATCGACTGGCGGTTGATGGTATCAGCCATCGGGCGTTTCTACCGCAAGAAATTAATCAAACTCGTTGATTTGATCTGAGCCGTGATCGCATACGTGTATTCGAGCAACGCCTGATCGTTCTGCATTCGCAAAACGGTTTCCGCGACATCGGTGGATTGTAGTTCACTGGCATGGGTTTCCGTCTCCAGCCGAAGATTTTGCACCCGCAAGTCAAGCTGATCCAGCGCTTGCAGCGAGGCAGCTTGATAGCCTAGCACATCGAGCACCCGATTCGAGGCGAGGTCCAATTCCCCAATTCGACGATCCAGTGCCCCCGCGAGTTGATTGTCACTTAAGCCGCGAGTGTTTCGCAAGTCGGCGATCAACTCATAAATCACCTGAAACGCATCCGAGGTGCCGGGAAACTCCAACGAGTCATTGCCGACTTGAGAAATTTCTTGACTGTCGATGTGGACAAATCGACCGGACGTTGAATCGACAATCGTTTGGTCAGCCGATAAACTGATTGGCTGAGTGCTAAGTCCTCCATCGACACTCAATGTTCCGTCGGCTCTCAAATCAATGGTGCCATTAAATCCAGCAGTGATTGCCGTCGCATCGACAAAGATCTTGTTGCCATCGGGTCCGCGAATCTCGAGGTTCGTGTCGCTGTTACTGAAAGCGATTGGTGTTCCACCGTTAAGTGAAATCGTTCCCGCCGAACCGTCGCCACTGGTATCGTTAATGGTCAACGTGTGCCGTCCCACGTCGCCAATGATGGTGTCGCCATTTGCGGAGCCTATACCGGGGGCAATTCCCGAAGCGCCAAAATACGTCGTCGCGGTGTGCTGAATCGAAAGCGTCGCTCGTCCAATTAGATTGTCCGTGCCCGTTCCCAGCTTCGCCCCGCTGCCCCCAATCAAAATCGTGTCCTCGCGTTCTGGATTGCCAAACACGCGGTCGCCCGCGTAAAAGGTATCGACGGAGACCGAGTCACCAACCAGAGCCCGGCTACTATGTTTGGCTCCGACGTACTGCACGTTTAACGTGCCGCCTTCCACCTGCGGCTGCGAGAAAGTGAATGGCTTCACATCGGTTTTCGTACCACTATAGAGATACGCTCCGGCGATTTTTGTTTCTGAGATTCCTTGTAGTCTCGATAGTAAACTTTCTGCTTCCGTCGCAAGTGCATTGCGTTCGGTTTGACTAAGTGCCTGCACGCCTTGCTGAGCTAGAGTCTTAGCCGAAGTCAGCACATCCCTCGATTCGGTCAATTGGAAAACGCTGATGTTCAATTTCGTCTCCGCGTCGCGAATCGAATCGGTGCCTGTCCGAAGTTCCGCAAGTCGCGCGGTCAGAGAAGTGATCTGGCGGATGGCGACGGGATCTTCAGAAGGACGCTCGATGCGCTGCCCAGATGAAATCTGACGCTGGTACTTCAACAAGTTCGAATTCAGCCGACCGATCGCCTGGATTGCCTGATTGCCGTAAGAAGATGAGGAGACGCGATAGTTCATGAGTGAGTAGGTATAGGTATTCAGTATTCAGTATTTAGATTTTAGATTTTAGATTTTAGATTTTAGATTTTAGATTTTAGATTTTAGATTTTAGATTTTAGATTTTAGATTTGCGGCGGCAGTGACGAATCTTACCGAACAATATTCATCAGCTCATCAAGCATCGCACTCATAGCCTGGATGACCTGCACGGCGGCTTCGTATTGTTTCTGATACTTCTGTAGTTCCACCAGTTCTTCATTTAAATCGACTCCCGATACGGAAGCGATTTGAGTTTTATACTGTTCGCTCAAATCACCTAACGAGTCGACCAAGTAATTGGAATTGCGAACTCGAAAGCCAATCTCGGAACTGGTTTCATTGAGAAAGTCTTCAAAGGTCAGCGTATTGTTTTGAGCTAGTTTCGATCCCCGAAGTTCGAGAAGCTGGTTGATGTTGGTGGTGTCGGAAACATCTCCCGAGATGGAACTTGCGAACTCGGATGGGTTCTCAATAATGCGTCGCGAAACGGCCATGCTGCCTGCGTCGTTGCCATTGAAGAAACTGTTCAGACCCACCGCTGACAGAAAACCGGTCGAATCAGAGTTGGCAATTAGATTCGTTTCGAAAGAATTCGCCGCAGTCGCAGTGCCGCTGGAGAACGTTAATTTGATGCCTTCGCCAATTCCAATCTCCGTACCGGCTTCGTAATTCTCGCCAATATCGAGAGTCGCAATGATACTGCCGGTCGCTAGATCGGTGACTTGGGCCGCCAAGCCCGGCGTTTTGCCTATCTCGCCGCTACCGATCATGGTGACGGCGATGTTACGATTGACGTTGCCTTCAAACAGCCCCGAGAACCGAGGCGTGGCAGTGCCGGTGAAACTCGATAAATCGGGGATGGTTTCTTGGTTGCCAGTAAAATCAAACTTGAATCCGGCGGTGGCGATGACCGAAAATTCACCCGTTTGCGGATTTACGGCGGCTTGCAGATTGTCGATCGCTGAAATTCGGCTCGCGACATCGGTCAAGCTATCCGTGGTGGGGTCGATGGCGATCTCATAGGTTCTCTTTTCGCCAGCGGGACTTGTAACAGAAATGTACAACTGGCCCTCGGCAACTGGAAACTGAGTTCCCGCCTCGTTCAACGGAGTCGTTACCGATGCGACGGCGCGCGAACTTCGCAGAATGGTGTAGGGACCGTTCAGCCCAACGCCTTGTGCGTGAGTCTGGTCAACTGCCCGAATCAAATCAGTGGCGAATTGATCAATACGCTGTTGAAAGTCGTCGATGGTTGAATTGAAGGTCTCAGCCAGTGTGATCAGCTTACCACCCTGCATACTGAGGTTCGCGTCAGTGCCCGCGACCCGAAAACCAACTTTTCCATCTGCGTCATAATGAGTTTCAAACTGAATCGCTTCGAGGCCTTGCGCAACAGCATAGCCCGCGTAAGCCAGTCCGCCATCGGTTTTACGCTGGACACTGATCACTTCCGAGATGCGATTGACCAATTGATCGCGTTGATCATACAGCAAGTTTGGTGTGGAGCCGGTGCCTTCCGCCAAACCAATCCGCTTTTGCAAATCGGCGAGAGTACCAAGACTGGCGTTGAGGTCTTGGACCTCCAGTTCAATTTGATTCTTGACGGAATATTTGAGATCGACCAGTTGGTTAGAAATGTCACGAGTTTGCTGCGCGATGCCCACGCCCTGTTGGATCACCGCATTTCGCTGAACGGCTTCCGATGGATTGGCGGATAGCCGTGAAAGTTCGTCAAAGAAACTGCCCAAAGTCCTGTGAATCGAGTTGTTGCCCGGCTTCAGCAGTGATTCGATCTGATTTTCAATCGCCACTCGCTGTTTCGCCACACTCAAGTCAGCGATTGAATTCGAGTAGGCGTCCTCCAACACGCTATCGCGACTACTGCGGATTTGAGCGATATCAACGCCAATCCCAACGTAGATTCCGTTGGGGTTGCTGCTGGGAATCAACCGCGCACCGCGACTGGCCATGATCGCCGTCTGGCGGTGATAGCCTTCGGTATTCGCATTGGCCAGATTGTGCGAGATCGTTTCGATCGCATATTGACTGGCTCGTAGCGAGGAGACTCCGATGTCAAAATTCATGGGCGTGTGCGGGAATCAACAGTTTGTGTGAATCAGGCTGTGACTGGAAGTACGATTCGAGCGGCCGGAAGCGTTGTAAGATTCGTTGGTCGAATCGTGCCCCACAAAACCGGCCAGCAATCGTGAATGAAAGTCCAGCGTATAAAACAAGACAGCTTGGTTACTGGTGCTGATCGCTTGGAACTCTCGCAATTTTTCAGTAACCTCTCGACGCAATGACTTCAGACGGCTTCGTTCGGGCTCGTCGAGCTGATGGATCAGATCATAGAGTCGCGGCGATTGCCGAGCGATCGACGGGTGAACCGAGTCGAACCGTAGCGATTGAATGACCGATTTCAGTTATTCGCGGCCAGCTTGAACAGATCGAAAATGTTGGTTCATTTCCGTTTGTAATTGGACCAGTTGCTCGGTGATCGAGATTGCTGGTTGTCGTGGCGATGACGGTTGAATTAGAGTCTTGATGCCTAGGGCGCCTGTAATGGCGGCATCGAGAAACGCTGACTCGCGTTCAAAATGGACAATTAACCAGCGAGCCAGAGATTGCTGGTTGCTTTTTGGATCGGAATGGATGGTAGGAATAGCCATATCCCTAACATCGGGAAAAGCGCCTGCTGAAATCAGGCCAGCTACGCCCGTTCCGATTGTGCCGAAGTTGCGAGAGAGTTAATCGCCCAAGGATGGTAGCCGGACTCGTGAGAGTTCGGAAATTCACCAAACAGATAAAACCGAAGTCTCACGACTTCGGCTACGAAGCAAGTCGATCCACGAGATCTTTCGAAATCTCCGTAAACGGAATTCGAGAGAGTTTGCGGGTTGGGGTGGCTGTGCCGCCTACGAAACCTTGTTCCCCAGATAGCTTTGGATCGCTTGGCTGATGCCTAATTGGTTTGCCGATGCGAGGTGTTGTCCGACGAAAGTGTCAAACAAGCTACCATAAGTGTCGCTGCCTTCGCCTGCAAAAAGACCGCCGTCTTCTTCAGAAGAAATGGTGTTCCGCATTTCTTTGAGCAGCATCGACATGAAGATCGCTTCAAAATCCTCGCCGACTTTTTTGATTTCGGCTTCGGTTGCCTTGGCGGCGTTATCAGCGACGTTTTGGAGATTCGCCAATTCCGTGGTGGGAAGCGGCAACGAAATCGGTGTTGCAGAGGAGATACTGTTCATGGTTAAAAACCGGGTGGAAGTTATTCAATAATCAATTGGGCTTGCAGCGAACCTTCGGCTTGAATCGATTGGAAGACGCTAATTAAATCTTGCGGAGTGACTCCCAGCAGATTAAGCGCGTTTGCCAGATCGCCGACCGTCGCATTGTTGGGAAGTGTGTTGTAGCGACCGCCGGTTTCGGTGGCCTGGATTTGGGTGCGAGGTACTACAACCGTTTCGCCATCGCTGAACGGAGCAGGCTGCGAAGCGACGGGAGTTTCGGTGGTGGTGATGATCAGATTGTCTTTCGCAAATACGATGCTGGAAAGTTTCACATTCTTTCCGACCACAATCGTGCCTGTTTTTTCGTTGATTACGACGCGAGCGGGAATATCGGGTTCGACTCGCAGGTTGTTAATCATGACCAGGAAATCGAGCGGGTTATGGGCGAATGATCGTGGGATCAGCACATCCACACCGCCCGCATCCGTGGCTTGCGACATTCGCGGAAAGTACTTGTTGATCTCTGCCGCAATGCGATGGGCGGTCGTGTAGTCTTTGTTTCTTAATAGCAGTCGAAAGCGATTTCCGTTAAAGGCTGGGCCGTCGCAGATTTCCATTTCCAGTTGAGCCGAGACCTTGCCGACTGTGTCGTGATTCTTTTTAACTGAACCCCCTGCCCCACTCGCGGAGAATCCGCCGATCTCCAATGCTCCACCGGCGAGCGCGTAAGTTTGTCCGTCAACGGCCAACAACGGTGTTCGCAATAGTTGACCACCGTAAAGACTGATGGCATCATCGAGTACGGCGACGGTGGCGGTCAGCGTTTCACCCGGTTTATAGAACGGAGGAATTTCGGCAGTGACCGAAACGACGGAAAGACTTTTGGTCGGCAGTTGAGTGGCGAGGATGCCATGATTCTGCAGCATGGTTCTCGTAAATTGCTGAGTGATCAGACCTTTGCCCCCCGTGCCTTTAAGACCCGTCACCAAGCCAAATCCTTCGACGCGGTTGGAGCGGTGGCCTTCGATCGTCGTGATGTCTTTAACACGGACGGTGAACGCGGGTGGCGGTAAAACGGTGAGCGGCGGGTTCACGTTCTGCGCGGTGGGATCGGCGAGGCTGTTCAAACTGCCGACCTGTGGCACAAATGCGAAGCGAGGATTGAGCGGTCGGGCGGTTGGATCTGGACTCAAGGTTTGGATCGGAAAGTCAGCCGGCGATTGTGGGTCGAAGACTTGAGCCGTGACGGTTTGCTTCAAAAACAGGATCGCCAACATGCATGACAGCCACCACGACTGCGGAGGCTTTCGTAGTTTCAGAAGGTTGTAAGAAAAATTCATGACATGCAATGGAGAAAAGTTTTTGTAAAAATGGCGATTACGATTGCGGCTGCGTTTGTGCGACACAATTTTTAATACGGCCAAGCCCAGTTAAGCTTTTTACCCAGCCAGCCTTGGTTGATAAATTTCTGCTCCGCACCTTCGCCCTCGACACTCGCGTAACGGATATCCAGGTTTGATACTCTTTGAGAGGCGATCGAGTTATCCGGAAGTATATCGACAGCGCGAACGGTTCCCGTCAGAACCAAAGTTCGCTTATCACCTTCCAGTGCGACGTGACGTGTTCCGCTGATCAGCAAATTTCCGTTGGGCGTGATGTCGACGACCATCACGGTGAATTGATCGATGAACTCGCGCTCGCTGCGAAATTGAGTGTTGCCGCGAAAGTTTCGTGCGGCGGAACTGTCTTGGTCGAAGTTTAATCCACCGCTGGGCAGGTCAACGCTCCCTGAGCCGCTAATATTGGCGGAGGCGTCGGAGCTGGAACTGTTTTGTTTTTGCATTGTGCGTTGATCGATGTTTTCGACATCCGAGCGCTCGTTAATGCGAACGACCAACAGGTCGCCCGGACGACGAGCTTTAACATCGGCGAATTGATTGGTAAGTCGTGGGTCGCGTCGCTGCCATAGCGAGGAAGTCTGCGCCGACGCCGTCGCTGCGTTAACGATGGTCAACGCAACGCTAACGAGCAACGGTGCGATCAAGGCGATGCGTCGTGGTGGTTTGGTCATGAAACTCTTGTTGGTTGGTGTTTGGGGCTTGAGCCTTTGAAGCCACTCAGAACGTGTTTTAAAAGGGTAACGGAACGGCGCGAGCCGTCCGGTTTCGTAAGGGCCAGTTTTGATTTTGCGTTACCGGAGGGCTGGCGCCCTGCCGCTTTAGTTGGCATTGTGATTTTTGAAACACGTTTTCAACTACTTCGCAGCTGTTTACATTTCTAACGTAGCGGTTTGTGGATCTATGATGCGTGCACGGAGGCGTTGCTTTGATTTCTGGTTTTGGAAATCGATGTAATCGCCGATGCGTCCATTTTCCATTGCTTGCGCGTCTTGTAGGGTGATCACCAACGGTCCTCGGCGAACGACAATGTTTAGTCGCTGGTTGCGCTTGACGTCGAATGTGTTGGCATTGCTGGCTGGAGAGTTATTGGGCAATTCATCGCGGACGAATTGGGTTTTCACGAGTGAAAATTGTTGAATATCACTTTGAGCCGCTTTACCGATGGTCTGGTCAAACGAAGCAAAACGAACTTGTGTACTATCGATTGGGCGGCGGACGCGTTCGATTTTTTCTTCATCAAGAATCTCCCCGCGAGAGATATTTTGCTTCGCCATCACTAACTCTCGATACACGGAAATTTTGACACTCAAATTGACCTGATGAGTCTGGCCTCGGTTGTCCAACAAGTGAACTTCGATCGCGCGTTGCCCCAGCGGCAACTCGGGAGGAAACTGAGGTGAAACGATCAGCGAGGGCAGATCCAATTCGAGTCGCTGCACGATGGGATCGATCGCTGTAATCCATTGAAGTTCGAATGAGTCTTCCGAAATCTGATATTGTTTGGCGAGTTGATGGAGAAAGGCTGTTTGAAACGCCGTGGTGGCATCGATTGGATTCGAGAACTGAACGGTCGTGTTAGCAGTTCCACGAAGAGAAAACTGCCTTGCATCGATGCCCGCCAAGATCGCGCGGAAACGAATCTGGCTGCTAGAGATCTCGACGGGCTCTCGAGCGAGGTCAAACTCATGCAAATCCAACGCGGCAAGTTGCTGGCGCAGGGCGGGATTGCCATCGCGCAGATCAGCCACATCGCTGATGCGAACCGTGTTTTTGTAAACGGTGTTGGCTGGGCCGCGCAAGACGATCTCGACTTGCTGCGCTTTGATCGCTGTGACCAGCAGCGAAGCAACGAGCAAAATCGGGAGTGTTGAGTTAGCGAGAATTCGAATCATTCGTGATCGTCTTGAGCCATTAGGCAACTGCGGCAATTTAACGTACCGTAAAATGTTCATTTCATTGTTCATTACTGTGTATGCTGACTTGTGTTCCCACAGTTCACGCCCTCGTTGTTATGCACATCTTTTTTAGTCGTGATATCAAAGCCCCAGGCGGGGCGATAGCGATTAGCCCATGGCGTGAGCCATGGGAATCAGTCACCCCTTCACACCCAAAGCCCCAGTCGGGGCGATACCAACTCCGCAATGATTGCTGTCGCCCCTCGCCGGGGCTTTGTGTTTTTGTTTTCGTGTTCCCACGGCTCACGCCGTGGGCTATTTGCTGCCGCCACTCCCGTGGCTAAACGACGCAACCGCCGTTGGTGGTACATTATCATCAGGTAATTGCCATTACTCTTTGAACTGACTGATTGAATTAACGAATCAAGTTTGCGGTGTTGGATAACATTTCGTCACCCGCGCGGATAGCGCGTGAGTTGACTTCGTAAGCACGCTGAGCCGTGATCAGCGCGACCATTTCAGCGACGACTTCGACGTTCGAGTTTTCAAGGTAGCTCTGACGGATCATGCCGAAACCTTCTTGTCCGCCAATGCCGATGATCTCCGGACCGGACGCACCCGTTTCGCGAAAGAGATTGCCACCAATTTGCTCAAGACCGACGGGGTTGGAAAAGCGAGCCAACTGAATGGTGCCGATAATGGAGCGGGCATTGTTTTCGATGACCTC
>JBGSKR010000071.1:0-4204 GCA_041741135.1 Mariniblastus sp. | reverse complement strand
AAAACGGTTGCGGGCTGGGCAGCCCTTGCAAGAGACTCATGTTATAAGTCACCGAGACGGGAAATTCAGAGTCTTCCCGTTCAACGCTCGCAGGCTTTCTCGAATCGGTCCGCAATCGATAATTCCAGCTCGCCCAAGCTCTTCGCCGACGCGGCAGAACCGAAGCATCGGTGTGCAAGACGGCAACATTGCGCCTGTACGGAAACTGATTCAGTAATTCCGTCTCCGTTGAGGTCGCATCCTCGCCAAGCAACTTGAGCGCCTGATCGCTATGACACGCAAAGATCACGTGATCGAAAGTTTCGGTGTGCCCGGCGGCGTTGACTTCCACCGCCGTTTCCGTTCGACGCAACGAATTAACCGCAGTATTCAATCGCAGACGATCGCGAAACGAAGCCGTCATCGCATCGACATACGTTCGCGAGCCACCGGCGATCACGCGCCATGTCGGACGGTTACCGACATTCAGCAAACCATGGTTCTGATAGAACTCGGCAATAAAGCGAATGGGAAAATTCCGAAACACACCCAGCGGACACGACCAAATCGCTGCCCCCATCGGCAACAGGTAATATCGCTGAAACTCAATCGAGTACTTTCCGCGATCCAGAAACTCGCCGACGGTCATTTCCTCGTGCAAGTCGGACCCTAATTCCGCCGACGTCGCCACCAACTCTTTGGCCTCGCGATTAAAGCGCAGAATGTCTCGCAGCATTCGATAAAACTTGGGTCGTAATAAATTGCGACGTTGAGCAAACAAAGTGTTGAGCGAATGCCCGTTGTATTCGAGTTTCGACGCATCGTCGCGAACACTAAAGCTCATCTCCGTTGCTTGCGAGCCGACGCCCAACTCTTCCAACAGCGAAATAAAATTCGGATAAGTCCAATCGTTGAACACGATGAATCCGGTATCGACCGAGTAAGTCTTTCCTTGCAGTTCCACATCGACGGTGTGAGCGTGACCACCGGCAGACGCGCCAGCTTCAAATACCGTTATCTCGTGGGCAGCTTGCAAACGATAAGCGGCCGTCAATCCGGAAATCCCTGCTCCAATGATCGCGATCTTCATTGTTCCGAAACCTCGCAGGTCTTATCCGAACACTTCGTTCGCCCAGACAGCATCATTCGTCGAGCAGCAAATTGAACATACATCCAATCAAGGATAGGTCGAATCATTGGCCATCGCGTCACGGCAACAACCGAAGTCCAACCGATCGCGTCGTACATTCGCCGAAAGACTTCCACACCCGTAATCCAAGTTCCATCTGGCAATCGACCGTGCATTTTGTCCATCAGTTCCGCGTGCGTTTTTCCCACTTCGGGCGATTTAAAGTTTAACTTCTGCAAATCGGTAAACTTGATGCGAGACTGCCGATCACGCCGGCGGAGAAAATTGATTTCTCGCCGACACAAGGGACAATCCCCGTCAAAGAAGACTTCGATGATTTTGGATTTGGATTGCATCGGTTACTCGGGAGGGGCAATTGCGGTAATGATGATGAACCGGACGTAAGCTAGAAACTTAACGGCTCTTCCGCTACCTTTCACCGAAATAAAACAATGCCCAAAACTTCCGCCAAAAAGGCTTCCTCAGCAAAGAAACCGCCCACTGAGGGATTGCGATTGGGCCTTTGTTGCTCCTTTGACTCTCAACCGATCAAGTTTCGCACGACGACGATCACCAGCCTGCAAAAATTAAAACCGGCTGAACGACTCGAAAAGCTTTCCGAAATCAGTTTGGCCAACGCTCAAGCTTTGCAACTCGCGCTCGAATACTGCCACGAAAATTCGATTGGCTGTTTTCGCGTGCTCAGTCAAATTCTGCCCGCCAAAACGCATCCCGAAGTCGGATACGAAATCACCGACTTGCCGGATTCGGCGGCGATCGTCGATGCCTTCCAAGACGCCGGACGCTACGCCGCGCAGCACAACATTCGCACCGTGTTTCACCCTGATCAATTCGTCGTACTGAACTCGCAGCGGCCCGAAGTCGTGCTGAATTCTATCGCCGAGTTAGAGTATCAGGCAGAGGTCGCCGAGTGGATCGGCGCGGACGCGATCAACATTCACGGCGGCGGAGCTTACGGAAACAAAGTCGCCGCGCTCGATGCATTTTGTCGCTCGCTCGACCGATTGTCCGACGCCGTTCGATCTCGACTGACAGTTGAGAACGATGACAAAGTTTACACGCCCGAGGACTTGCTGCCCATTTGTCGCGATGCAGAAATCCCTCTAGTCTACGATGTTCATCACCACCGTTGCTTGCCCGACAGTCTTTCAATCGAAGACGCCACCGAGCAAGCCCTCGCGACCTGGAATCGCGAACCACTCTTTCATGTTTCCAGTCCACTCGAAGGATGGCATGGTCCGAAGCCGCATCGCCATCATGACTACATTGATGTAGGCGACTTTCCTGATAGTTGGCTGAGCCGCGAACTCACGGTCGAGGTGGAAGCGAAAGCCAAAGAGTTGGCGGTCGCGCGGTTGCAGAGCGAATTGGGTTAGCCTGGGCTGTTAAAGGTATGGTATTGCCATTTATAAACCATTGCGGAACTTTTGATCCTGAAGGGTTTTCATACGGTAGCCGGTGGTTGAGCAACGCAACACCACGGGAAAAGGTCACCACCAGCGTCGGTGAGGTCGAATAGCCACGGGAGTGGCGGCAGCAAATAGCCCACGGCGTCAGCCGTGGGAATAGGAAAACATAAAAACAAAAAGCCCCGGCGAGGGGCGACAGCATCGATGCTGACGTTGTATCGCCCCTCGCCGGGGCTTGCGGCACTGACGGTGACGGATTCCCATGGCTCACGCCATGGGCTAATCGCTATCGCCCCTCGCCGGGGCTTTGATCGGGAAACAACGAAAAATTTTAGTTGACAACGAGAGTAGGCAACCCCTGTCACTCTCTGCGGAATAGAAGATGAGAACGCGGAAGAAATATCGGGCAAATCCGAATCGCAGTAAACATGAGCCAACCTCGAATCTTTAACAGTCCAGGTTTAGTTTCAATCGGCCACTGCTTTAGATTCACTCCGTCTGATCGTGAGCAAAGCGCTATCGATCAACTCAAGCGCTGAACCGAATTCGTCATCGACGTAGTACAGCGACCAAGTCTCTTTCGAATCGCCGTCCTCTCGCTTCGGATAGCCGACGAGATCGAGTAGCTGAAACGTTTTAGGCCACGCGTTATCGATCTCGACCGAGTACACAAGCGAGGGCTGATCCTCGTATTGTTCATGCGCGTCAGCGGGTTGGTTAATCTCGATTAGCAGCTTGTAAGGCATCGGGTTCTCGCGATCCGCTGGCAGGATGTAGTCTTGGGGATCAAACGAGCCATTGGGAGTTGCGGCGGAAACTCCATCGACATCGAGGTCGTCTGAATTGCTCGTCTCGGAAAGTTCGAGTTCACGATCAACACTTTCTTTCGATGCGACTTCTCGATTGGCGGCTTCCTTTTTTGCCGCTTCTAATTTCTCGGCCTCTAGCTTCGCGGCTTCCCAACCCTTCACCTTAAACGACCAATAGGGAAGCTGCTCATCAGCATTTGATTCTGGAGACAACAACGTCTCAATGTGATAGCCGCCTTGGTTCTCCAGCCAGATTGCAAGCTGCGGCGGAGCCGTCGGTTGGTACGACTCGCCCGTTCTGATCCTGAGATTCATTTGATAATGATCGGCGGGGATGTAATCGTAAACCATTTCTTCATCGCTAATCTCGAACCGATCAAGCGCCGGCCCAAGGTTGCCACTGAGCGAGAGGATGGCCTTAATCGGTGGCGGCTGAAGATAAAAAAGAGCCGTCAATCCCGCCGTGATTGCGAGGCAAACCCACACGACTCGGCTCTGTAAATAAGTCGTCATCGGTCGAATGTTGTTGCTGACATGAAATCCAATCAGCACCACAAACACAAAACCCATCAGCGCGTGCAAACCGACGATGGACAGCGAGAAAGGCTGCACAAAAGCCAACACGCCCGAAACGGTTAGCACCGAAAAAGTCAGCGCGACCATCAGCGTCACCATCCGGCGTCCAATCCGACCGCCTCCCGGCAACCTCGAAGACTTGCGAACCATCTTCTATTCCTCACCCGGAATGATTGCCTGATGTTCGCGAAGCAGTTGATGAATTTCGGGTAGCGGAACTTCCAGCGGCGTGGTGCCGGCCTTGGCGGCGATCACGGCCGTGACTCCGGCGGCTTGACCCA
>JBGSKR010000070.1:0-2464 GCA_041741135.1 Mariniblastus sp. | reverse complement strand
ATAGAGACTCGATCGGTCTTGGAATAGACTGTCCAGTCGATATGCCGCAGATCGTCGCCGGGCGAAGACTCGCGATGAGCTGCGAACTCGATCGCGAAACCGTTGTAGGGGCTGCGGTGTTGTCCGGTAATGAAGCCTACGACGACCAAGCGAGCCCGCACATCCAAACGCTTGATTTTGTCGAGCGTCTGCGGATCAAGATATTTGTTTGGACTAGAGATTGTCGTGTCGGAAGACATGAGCGAGCCGGGAGCTGGAGAAAAACGACTTTAAGAAAAAACTCGCACTAACCAAACGCTTTCGCCAGCTCGGGAACCAGTTGGTCACCTTCCCGTCGTTCGGGCAAATCAGTCAATAGTCGTTCAATCACATTGTCGGAGGTGATGCCCGATGATTCCGCATTGAAGTTCGTAATCACTCGATGCCGCAAGACTGGTTTGGCAACGGCACGAACATCTTCCGTGGTCACGTAAGAGCGTCCTTCGAGTACCGCTCGCGCTTTACCGCCGAGCAACAAGTTCTGTACACCGCGTGGACCGGCACCCCAACTGATCGATTCTTTCACAAAATCTGGGCAACCACTTTCTAGAATCCGTGTCGCTCGCACCAAACGCAGAGCGAAGTGGATGACGTGGGGCGCGACCGGAACGCGACGCACCAGATGTTGCAGTCTTAAAATGTCATCGCCATGAAGGATTTGTTCGACTTGCACATCGATGTCTGCTGTCGTCGTTGCGGCGATTTGGTACTCTTCGTCGTAAGACGGATACTCGACAAAGACCTTGAACATGAAGCGGTCTTGTTGAGCTTCAGGCAACGTATAAGTTCCTTCCTGCTCGATCGGGTTCTGTGTTGCGAGTACAAAAAACGGAGAAGGCAAAGTGTGTCGTTGACCGCCAATCGTGACTTGTTTTTCTTGCATCGCTTCCAACAACGCAGCTTGGGTTTTTGGCGGCGTGCGGTTGATCTCGTCGGCCAAAATGATATTCGAGAAAATCGGGCCTTTAAGGAATTTGAATTCGCGAGCACCGGTTGATTTGTCTTCTTGAATCACTTCGGTGCCCACAATATCGCTGGGCATCAAGTCAGGCGTGAATTGAATGCGATTAAAATCCAGATGCAACGTGCGAGACAGAGTGCTAACCATCAGCGTCTTGGCAAGACCCGGAACGCCCTCAAGTAGACAGTGACCTTTGGCGAAAATTGCAATCATCAATTGCTCGATGACTTCATTCTGGCCAATGATGACTTTACCTAATTGATGACGAACGCTCTTGTAGGCTTCGGAAAGTTTTTCGAGGGCCTGAATGTCTTCGCCGCTGAGTTCTACTTGTCCGGTGCTGACTGGATTGCTCATGTTTGTCTTTTTCCGTTGTTCACTACGAAGTGTATTAAAATTAGGTTAAGAAAGTTTTAGAGTTGCTCGAGAACACCAATCATTCACGGACATCTCAATTTGTCGAATTCAACATTCTAACTCAAAGATTGGCGGCTTCGCTAGTTTGCGATGCGAATTTTCCAGAATTGGGTTAAGGTGGGCGGCAGATTGACACGTACCTCAGTAGCCTGCAGCGCAAGCAAGGAACTGAGCCCCAGTTTAAGTTTAAGGCTGGCATTCTTCTCTGCCGCTTGCCTTTGTGGAGTCGGCTGATCTGATTTACTCCAAAAAACGTGTCTTTGCCATTTACTGCCGCAAGTGTGATAATTGATCGCATGAAGACGAATCCACCGCAGCTCGAAATCAACGAACCAAATCCAAGGCCACTGATTCCAACGCGAGTTCGTTCGTGGGGAATGTCCTTAATAACTCATGTTTTGCTCGCATGTTTGCTGCTGCTTTGGACATATTCGAAAAACGCAACGCCCGAATCGGAAAGTCTTCGTCGCGGTGGCATTGTGCTGACAATCAAAGACTGGAGCGAGCCTGAAAAATATCTTCGCGAAATCGATCTAATCGATGAACTGACCGAATCGAAAGCCGATTCTTCTAACGCTCAGGTTTCAGCAAACAGTTTGGCAGAAAGTTCAAGGCAACCTCCCGCCATCAATGTTCAGTCTGCGTCCCTTCCGAATCAACCAGGGGCTTCAGAGTCCCTTTCTGTTACGGATATTTCTGCTCCCGGTTCGCTGGCGACAATCTTGGATGCAAACGAGTTAGCAAAGGTTCCTTTGGCTGGCCAACCGAGCTCGCAATATCGCTTTTCTGCCGAAGACCTCGATCTGATGGAAGCGGACCGCAAGCGATTCGCCGCGATGCAGCCCGTCGGCGAACCCACCACCATCAGCGTCTTTGGCAGCGGGAAGCTAACTGGTCGAAGTTTTGTCTTCGTGCTCGATCGCTCGAAAAGCATGGGCGAAAGTGGGCTTGGCGTGATCGACGCCGCCCGAACGGAACTCAGCCAGGCGATCAAGCAGCTTCAGCCCCGCCATTTATTTCAAATTGTCGGCTATCATAATCAAACTG
>JBGSKR010000069.1:0-6058 GCA_041741135.1 Mariniblastus sp. | reverse complement strand
GAGGGCGACTTGAGGGACAGTTGGGAAATGTTTTGCTTGAGTCGGATGATTCGTCTCGATTTCGACGCGAAAATCTTTGGACAGGGATAGATTCTTCCTCAAAACGGTTTATTGCGTTTCGCTGAAAGCCAGAGTAAAGATTTCCAAAATAGTTTCGAAGGATCGGTTATCTGTAGTGATCAGTGGTCGAAGGATAAAGTGGCGGCAACATCCCCAATCATTAGCAAACATCATGGAAGTGATCTCGCACATGTTGTTCTTGCTAAACTCTGAGATCGATGAGGCAAGAGGTTTGAGAAATCCCCGATACTTTTGATCGAGTGATTCTCCAATTGACGCTTCATCGCCACTAAACTGATGCAACGGAACTGAAATCGACACTATTGGTTCTGGAGTAAACTTGTCGAAGAGCGTTCAAGCGGACTTATCAAAAGAGTCGCAAAACGCACTCCATCCAAGCATTACAGCATGAAAATTCCTTCAAAAAACTTTATAAATTTTTCTTGACATTGAGGAATACTCGTCAATAATCTTGCCATGGAGTAACGAGTAACGCAGCGTTTGGGTTGGTTTCCCCTCTCTCGTTTCCAAATAAGTTTCCAAATCGCTGAGCTTGTTGGTGGGAATCTCTCCCAAAGACATTCGAAACACGAAATTTTTTTCCCGCTTCACCTCTCAAACTCGTTAAAAGTTCCCCCGCAGCGTATTTCCTGATCGACACCAACTGACCTGCAATTTCTAAACGTCATTATGTTTGATATTGCAATTTCCGGGTTACGACTGCATCGTTGTTCCTTCGAGGATGGATTCTCGTTGTACATTCATTTCCATAGTAACACTTTTTTGACACAAAAGGCTTGCGATGTCCAACAGCAAAAAAATCAACAATGTTTTCGAAGCAATTCTGGAGTACGGTCACGACGAAGACTTCATTCCGCATGAAGGTGAAGACTTCCGTCCAACCGACGCTCCCGCTGGCTCCGATGAGAAAATCGAAGCTCTGCGTTTGAGAGTGATGTCCGGCGTTCCGCTGTGGCACGAAGAAGACCGCCAAGATTACTCGGGGCTGACAGGTGCTGTCCGTCCTCGCGAATAATTTTACGATCCAGTTTTAGGTCGAAAAGATATTACACGCCCGATCGCATCGGGCGTTTTTTTGTAGTTGTCTTCGAATCGATTACCCGACCGAATTTCAGATTATCAAGGCCTTACGAAGTTTGCCGCTCACTCAACATTTACTTTTGCAATTCAAAATCGCTGGGTTGAATGTTTTTACGAGCATTTTTAAAACCGAAAGCGGTTGGGTTGTACTCGGTCACGAGTTCCACATTGGCTCGTTCGGGAATTTGGTCTTCCATTCCAACCGCCCAATAACAGGCGTTAACCAGCAGCCGTCGTAAATCTTCGTTAGCGAAATCGGTTGCCGCGCCCATCGTTGTGCAAAATACGCGAGTTTTATTTCCAGACTTCGATTCGAACAATTGAGTCCATGCCAGCGGCATCATCGGTTCATTCTTTGGTCCCGCAACCGGTTCGTCGTCTGCGTTCATACCCTGCAAAACTTGACCGCGTAGCAAAACTTTTGCGGATTCCTTTAGGTTCTTAATCGTGTAAACATCCGTTGGCCCCCACACGTCGGCGACTCCCTTCAAAATGGGATCGGCCGCGTTGGCTGTTTCGATCACGCCACGAGTGCTTTCTTTTCCGTGGTGACCATGATGAGCAACCCAAGTCTCACCAAGAACCTGCTGACCAAAGCCGCCCGGCCATTTGCTATTTCGCCAACTGTAGTGAGCGTAGGGGCTGTCTGAATTTGCAGGATAATTAAAAGCATGGGTCGAAGTGCGGAAGCCAATGATCGGTTTGCCAGAGTCAACATAGTCTGCGAAAAATTTCATTTGATCGTCAGGAAGATTCCGAAATCGCAATCCTAGCACTACTAAATCGGCTCCCTCGATTCGGTGCATGCCTTCGATATTCGTCTGATGTTCTGGTTCGATCTTGCCATTGGTTGGATTGACGGGAAATAAAACCGTGCAATCGAACCCATGTCGTTGCGAAAGAATTTGGCCCAGCATTGGCATCGCTTCTTCGGATCGATATTCATCATCTCCAGAGATCAGCACGATCCGTTTGCCTTTGCCGGGGCCTTCAGTTCCTGTGTACTCTACCCACAATTTTGCATCCTCGGCAGTTTTCGGTTCCGCCGTCGCTTCAGGGGAATCTTTTTTCGCTTCTTGCGAAAATGCTGGCACCGCTACAAAACTTAACACGATGAGCAAAGAGAACATTGGTTTGATCAAGAGTTGGTAGAACATGGTAGCTTTCTGTAAAATTCGTTTAAGATTTAATCAGGCATACTCAAGCAAGCTGAACGTATTATATCTCGCCAGTTTTTCCGCACCTTTCAAAAATTTAAGCTCAATCAAAAACGCACACGCCAGCACCGATGCTTGACAAGCTTCAACCATTTGGCAGCAAGCTTGAACCGTGCCGCCGGTCGCCAGCAAGTCATCAACAACCAACACGTTCTGACCGGCTTCAATTCCATCGATGTGCATTTCCAGGGTGTCGGTTCCGTATTCAAGTTCGTAGCTATGCGAATGTTTTTGGTATGGCAGCTTGCCCGGTTTCCGAATCGGAACCATTCCCACGCCTAACTTGAGCGCGAGGGGAGCGGCAAAGAGAAACCCTCGTGCTTCAGCCGCCGCAATCACATCAACATTCTGCCCAGCAAACTCAGCAGCGAATCGATCAATGGAAGATTGAAAAGCCGCATGGTTTAGCAGCAACGGCGTAATGTCTTTGAAGAGAATTCCAGGTTTTGGGAAATCGGGAATGTCACGAACAAAATCATACAGATTAAGCGTCGAGGTTTCAGGCATGTTTGGCTTTGTGGGAAAATTGAGTACTGGAAATGAAGCAATGAGAACAAGTTGCTACGTTCAGCTTCCAAGCGAGCAGTATAGCAAAGTCCGACATCGCGGGTACCGTCGTCAATCGGTGATTTTGCGAAACGGCGATCGTTTACAGTCGGACGTTGCCGCGAGGGTCGGCGTATTCATAATCGGTTATTCGCCACTGACCGTCTGCCTCTTTTTCAAACGTTAAGATGACTTCAGGATTGAAAGGAAAATCGCCGGAATCAGAGACTCGCTTTCCGGTTGCGAATGCCACGAACTTATACACCGCCGTTTCACGACCATTGGAACCTTGCGGAGGTCGGTGTTCAAAACCTTTCTCACCGACAATGCGGCAGCTGCGCACCGTGTATTTCGGCATCGTCTCGCGGATGCGTTTTTTGGTTTCGGGGCGAACATCACTGACGCGATCCAGAACCGCTTGCATGTCATTGTTCTGCACGGCAACAGCCAGCGATTCCACGATCTCTGCAATGGCTTCGTGATCCGTGACAATCAATTGCTCGGTAATCGTGATCGTTGCCGTGACTAACAAAATCACTATCCCGATTCGAAACATCGTTCGATCTCGAAACGAGAACGCAAGCCCAAGTAGGCACAGCGTCAATATCGATCCGCCGATCAGTGGAACGAGAGAACTTTCGGTAAGCCAATAGGTCATGATCGATGCGCCTTTACGACATGAGGTTGAAGCCCCATTCAAAAAACTTTGAATGAGCTCGGTTTGGTGATGACTTGATTTTGAAAGTATGTCTGCGAATGACCCGAAGGTTCGCTTATTACGAAGCGAGGACGAAATGAATTGATAAGTTTAACCAGTTCGCGTCGAATCGCTCATGGAATAGCATTTACTACTGTAACAGAAGACTACGAGAAAAAGACTGCGAGGAAATTTTCATGACTGATCTAGTTTACAAAAACGAATGCTTCAAAATCATCGGAGCGTGCTTTGAGGTCTACAATGATAAAGGTGGTGGCTTCCTCGAGTCGGTGTACCAGGAGTGCCTGGAAATCGAATTTGAGTATCAACAAACTCCTTTCGTGCCTCAACAAGAGTTGCGTCTTTATTGCCGCCAGAAGGAACTTAGACAAAAGTTTATCCCTGACTTTATCTGTTATGGAAAAGTAATTGTCGAGATAAAAGCAGTCAGCAAATTGACTGATGAACATCGCGCCCAAGTCATCAACTACCTGAACGCAACCGGCTACGAACTGGGGATTCTAGTAAACTTTGGTGGATATCCCAAACTCGAATGGGAACGTCTGGTCCATACGCGACCGAAATCCCGAAATTAAGTAAAGAGAATTTGCCCGCGAAAGGCGCGAATTGACGCGAATAGATTGAAAAGTTTTTTAGTTGTTGCTGCGCCAGTATTATTCGCGTTCATTAGCGTGATTAGCGGGCAAATCAAGTGATTGAAAACACTTTTGCCAACCGCCGGATTTTCGCGAGGCGTCGATTAGTGTAAAACGGAAATCCGTCACTTTCTTCGATTTATTCAAACTTCCAATAATCAGCCCTCTCTTAGACCATGACTCAAACCATAGTTTCCAAATCGAAAATCAAGCTTGGTATCGTCCCGACTCATCTCAAATTTGTCGGCGGACTCGTTCCGAACGAACAAGGTCGTTTGCCGCGCGACGCTGAAGGGAAGTTGTCGGTTGTCGCGAACCTGAAATCGCTGATGGAGCGATCGGCAGCACGAATCGATTGCACGCAGATTCCATTTTTCTCGGGTGCCAATCAAGACGACCTACAGGAGATGGTCGTGGGTCTGCAGAAGCTTGGATTGGATGTTCACTTCATTTTGATGGTCGGTGGAGCCGATCCGATGAACCCCGCCGACGAGGACGCAGTCGTTGCGATTTTGGTCGAAGGACTTAAGTCCGCAGAGTCGCTCGGTGTGATCTCGGTGTCGTCGACTTCGATCGAAGAGTGGATGAAGGTCGGAGCGATTCGCAAGGAAGGTGCCGAACTCGATGCGGCGATCGCTCAGAATGTGGCCGTTCACACGCGAGCCGTCAACGAAGCGAACTTAAAACGGATCAATAGTTGGAGTATCGAGTTTCTTCGCGGCATCGAATTTAAAACGTTCACCGATATTGGTCGCTGCTGGAAGTTTGTCTCCGCAGCCAATGAGGCACTTGGTAAACCGTTTTTCAAAGTCATGGTCGACGCGGCGCATTGCGGTGACTCTCATTTGACGATTCCCGAAAACGAAACCATTATCCAGAAGATCGCGCAGGCTGGCGCGCTCGGGCACTTTCATGCGTCCGCAAAAACAACTCGCGGCTGCCTCTCGACGGACGACGGTTGGGTTGGTGCCCTGTTGACGGCTTGTGCCAATACGGGAGCGTTAGAAACCGCGTTCGTCGAAGCTTTCCATCATGAAGACCCCGCGCTCGAAGGACTGAGAAACGCCGATCCTCGGCACGGCGTCGACACCCGCGATGGGCGAACTTACGACGAACTCGTGCTCGATGGAGTCGCGGATGTTGCCCGCCGTTTGAATAATCTGGTCGCGCGGGGAATTCTGTCCTGAGATGAACATCGAGATATTTCCCGACGAACATTTCATGCGAATGGCGTTTCAGCAAGCCCAAGCCGCCGCCGAAATCGATGAAGTTCCCGTCGGGGCCATCATCGTTCATCAGCAGCGTGTTATCGGTGCGGCGCACAATCGCTGTATCCAACTGCGCGACCCAACCGCTCACGCAGAAATGTTGGCAATCACTCAAGCCGCCGACGCGCTCGGCGATTGGCGATTAGAGGATTGCACGATGTACGTCACGCTCGAACCTTGCGTGATGTGCGCTGGTGCGATCTTGCAATCGCGTCTGCCCAAGTTGGTGTTCGGTGCGTCTGATCCCAAGGGTGGTGCCGTGGTGTCCATGTTCTCGCTGCTCGACGATGCGAGGCTTAATCATCAAGCGGTGATCACATCCGGTGTTTATGCTCAGTCTTGTAGCGAACTGCTGACCGATTTTTTCCGAAAGAAGCGAGCGTTAGGAAAGAAATAGCAAGCGATTGTTTTTCCGGCATTGCCCCGCATCTTGCAGGTGTCGCACCACTTCGGTACAACATGTGAAATCGTTTTATGCAAACTTTCCGTTTAAGAAACTTCCCATAAACGGAC
>JBGSKR010000068.1:0-4151 GCA_041741135.1 Mariniblastus sp. | reverse complement strand
ACACGAAATCCGCCGTCGTGGTTTCAATCACTTTGATCCGTTCGATGCGAACTTCGATTCCGAACCCGATGACCTGCTTCCACAGATGGTTGATTGGGATCAGCTCGAACAAGACCGGCATGTTCCCTTCATGGCCCAGCGTTCGAGCCTGTTGAAACGAGCAGCGTAAAAATGGCCGACTGTCGATCGGCCGCAAACCCTTCGCTCTCGTTCTCCATGGCGGTGCTGGTCTGCGTGATTCATCGCGTGGGTCGGTCTGTCGTGGGGAGCGAGAGCATTTTCATCATCACCTGTTGCTCCGTTAGCAGAACGAAAGGTGACCGTTTTTATTAGCTGTCCGCGTGATGATGAGCTGAGGTCATCTCTGCTCTAGCTCTTTATGGCGGGCTGGTCTGCGCGATTGGCGTGGGCTGGTCTTCCGTGAGGAGCATTCCTGTGCTGTCTTGGTGCATCGGTGTACGTGACCGAAGCCAGTTTGGGGCGTAGAACGGCGGGTGGCAGGCGCCACTTTTGCGATCATTGGTTTTGAAATGTTTGCCAGTTGATTCAACGAGTTTATCGCATCGCAATTGATGCCTCAGCGTTGCGATTTAACAACACGCCGAGGTTGACCCGGTCAGAACTTCGACAAATCCAAGTCATTCGATGTACGCTTCGTTTGGTTGAAATTTGTTATCCCGGTTCAACACGGGAACTACGAAAGTCAAACGGGCAGCTGCAATTTCTACTGTTGGTTCCCTTTGGTTGATCGGACGCGAACAAGGAGCCGTTGATTCTCCCGCTCAAGTTCTTCGATTCGTTTCCTGTACGCCGAGACAACCGGCGAGAACTCCTCTTCAGTAAAACGAGGCCGTATGTGTTGGGGACAATTACTATCCCAAGCTTGGACATGAAACAGCACGGTTCGTTGGGGCTTTCCCCGGTAATTATCGACGGTCATTTGCTGCAACAGAGTGTCGTTGCCTTCGATGATTTCGGCCGTCCCCCAGATCTTGATTCTGGATTGGTTCGGATAGTCCATCAGGAAAATGAATGCCTTGTTGTTTTCATCCAGGTTGCCAATTGAAATGTATTGTGCATTTCCGACGAAGTCTGCAAAGCCAAGTGTCTTTTCATCGATCACTTTCAGAAACCCCTTCGGGCCACCACGGTGTTGGATGTAGGGCTGTCCATCGTTACTGGCCGTGCCCAAATAGAATGAGTCGCGCTGAGCAATAAACGCTGACAACTCGGGTGTCACGATGTGTTGCCAGCCACCTCGTTGTTCCATGCGTGCGTAACTGTCACGGGAGCCACGTAGTTGTTGCGCCGCTTTGACGGCGGGCGTGAAGGCAATATCACTGACGATGTGAGTCATTAATGGATTCTCCAACGGATCAAATGGGGTTTCGAAATCGTCGCACTTGCGAACGACTGCGATTAAACACGTTCGTATTGAAATGGCCATCGCCGTGCCGAATTGGCACGGCAATGGATCAGATTCCAATTCAGGAAGTAACCGGACTCTTTTCCCAGGCGAACTTTTGGAAAGGAGCATCGACCGGTGTCTCAGCGATGTGGTTCGAATAGTTCGAAAGCACCTTGTGGGCGACACCGACGAGCACGTCGAACACGTTTTCTCTGGTGAAACCGGCGGCCAAAAATGTATTGACTTCACTTTCTTCAATCCAGCCGCGATTAACCACCACGGAACTTGTAAACAAACGAAGTGCCTGAAGTTTTGGATCGGCGATGGCTTCACCGTTGCGGATTGCCTCGATGACGCTGTGGTCAACCTTTTCACTCCTCGCGATCCCGGTATGGGCTGCCATGCAATAGCGGCATTCGTTTTCGTAGTTGATCGTTAACCAAACGAGGTTGCGCTCCGTGGGCGAAAAACTGGATCGAGAGAAAAGTTCGGAAAGCGTCAAATAGGTCTCGACTGCAACGGGTGATTCCGCCAACAGTCCGATCAGGTTAGGAACCATACCGAATTGTTTTCGTGCCTGCTCAAGAAACGGCTTCGAGCCCTCGGGTGCGGTATCGGCATTATGAATTTTGAAAGTCGCCATGGGTTTCTCCTAAAGGTAAAAAATGGAAATTGTTGAATCTGGTTTGTTTAATTGGCGAACCAATCGCGTGTGAGCCGAGCCGTTGTAAGCAAGACTGCGAAGGATTGCCCGATCAGCGAGCTGCCAAAACCGAGCGAATACGATCAACGGCATCTGCCGTATTCATTGACTCGCTGGCAATCATGCGGAAGTTCGTTTTCGCTGCCGCCATCCCGTCCCACTCGGGCAGTATTGCGGCGGCAGTGGCATCCCATGCCACACCGACTTCAAATCCCTGCTCGATGAGTTCACGCATGTGACTCTCGACGCACAGGTTTGCAGACATCCCAGCCAACAGTACTTTGCTGATGTTGCGTTTGCGAAGCTGCAGAGCCAGGTCATTCGTTTCGGGGCCAAAGACCTTGTGGGGACTGACCACGACAGCTTTACCTTCCTCAATGTACGGCTTGAATCGCTCGAGCCAGTCGGCACCTGAATCAGCCAGACCTTCGAGATCAAGCGGACCATGGCGATCGAACATGTTGATGTTGTGCATCAGTTTTTCCAGGGCCCCTTCGAAGCGCCACTGGTGGTCGTGCGGGTAGTAATAGTGCGGCGAAATGAAGACCTGCATGTCTACGTCCAAGGCAGCCCGGAAGAGTGAATCCAGGTTTTCGACGGTTCTGTTCTCTGTGACGCTCTGCCCGACTACGCCCCATGCGACACCATTGGGGCTCAGGAAATCGTTTTGCGGGTCAATTACAACCAAGGCAGTATTTTCGGGAGTTATCAAGAATTCAGGGTTGGGAAGAGACATGGTGTTTCCTTTTTCTAAAAGAATGAGTTGAAAGTGAATTGCCCATTTCGGGCACGGGGAAAGCGTTGAGAAATACTGGGGTTTTGAAAATGGGTCGGGACAAGCGGATTGTTGAGGTCTCGTTCAATCCCGATCCATTCCAAAGAATTTGTGATCGACGCGAGTATCAACCGTGGAAGTAACGCTCGCGGATGATTCTGCCGCTCTTCCACTCGGTGCGAACAACTTGTTCCAATTGAATTGTGTCGCCTGTTTTGACTTTTACACTGAGCACCGCGTCATAGAAGCTGACATTGCCCTCCACGGCCACGGTGCCGATCGTGTAGCTGACAAACCCGGTGATGCCGAGGGCATCCCGAAAATTATTGAGCCGTTCAATGGCCGCTTGCTTGCCCGTGACCGCCGCATCGTTGCCCTCTTGAGTGACCACATTGTCAGCAAAATATTTCTCCTGGCCCTCGGTCATCTCGCCTTTCTGCAGCATCACGAGCATCTCGGTAAGGCTCGCTTTGACATCGGTATTCTCGCAAGAACTGGTTTCAGCGTTTTGGATTTCGTAGGTTGTCATAGTTTTCTCCTAATTGTAAAAAATGGAAATTGTCGAAAATCGTTTTTCGTCAACAAGCTTGGTATTGCTGTTGAAGTTGAGGCTGTTAGCAAACCGGACGATCACTTGGTACTGATTTTTTGAGATTTACCCGAAGTATTTTTCTCAAGGAAGTTCAGCATATACTGTGCGATTGTTTCGCCATCTTCTTCCAGAGCGAAGTGCCCCGTATTGAGCAAGTGAAACTCCGCGTTCTTCAGATCCCGTTTGTAAGGATGGGCTCCTTCAGCGGGAAAAATCTGGTCGTTCTGGCCCCAAACAATTAGCGTTGGCGGCTGGTGCTCCCGCAGGTACGCCTGCCATTGCGGGTACAAGGCCGGATTGGTGCCGTAGTCATAGAACATGGCCAGTTGAATTTCGTGATTGCCGGCTCGATCAAGCAACGGTTGCACATGCCCCCAGTTGTCTGGACTGATTGTCTGGACATCGCGAACGCCATGGGTGTACTGCCATTTGGTTGCGTCGAGAGTTAGCAAGCCTCGAAGAGCTTTCTCATTTTCTGGCGATTTGTCTTTCCAATAGGCCTTCAGTGGAATCCAGAAATCCCTCAGTCCTTCGTCGTAGGCGTTGCCGTTTTGGATGATCAGGGATTCAACGCGTTCTGGATGTTTTGTTGCCAATCGGAAACCAACCGGCGCACCGTAATCCATCAGGTAGATGCTGTATTTTGTCACGCCAATCTTTTGAACAAGCTTGT
>JBGSKR010000067.1:0-5161 GCA_041741135.1 Mariniblastus sp. | reverse complement strand
TCAGTCGCTGATCGCGTCTCAGCAGAGTCGAGTTGACTGGGTTGCTTATTCGTCTCGGTAAGGGCAGTTTCAGTGGCCGACTCCTGCAACTCGTCAAAGAAACCGTGGGTGCTAAGAATTAGCAGTTTGGGACGATGCAATTGCTTCAAGTGGCTTTCGCTGGCCTCCGCTCGCAAGAAAATCTTCGGTGAATCACCCGCATACTCTGCGACGATTTCCTTCACTGATTCTGCTTCCTTGGCGGTGCCGGACAAACGCTCAAACGAGCGCCCCGTTGCAGCTCGAGTTTGGTTTGGGCTTTCGAGCGAACGAGTCCTCTGATCTGATTCGGGATTGGTCGAAGAAACCACACCCACCAGATCATAGTCCGGATCAGCAAAAATTGCGGGGGCGGTAATCAACGCGCGTTCGTCGCGACGGTTGACCAGTTCTCGACCGCTGAGCGCGTATCGAATTTGAAATTTCTCAATCAGCAGGTTGCTCTCGTCAAACGGCAAACAACTCCATGGAACCAGCCACAAATTACTGTCGGGACTAATGACCAATTGGGTGACGCCATCTAGATGGGCCTTCAAGGGTTCAACAATTGCTTCGGCCAACTGTTGCCGGGGTTTCGCAACATTGGCATCAATGCCAGTCTCTTTAAATGAAAAAATTTCTTGGGGTGATTGGTCGATGCCCACACGTAAGTCAGCGACGATTGAATCAATTTCACTGGCGACTCCCAGGTCAAGCATCTCAATCTCACCAGCGCCGACGGACGGAATGAGCCACGCGACATAATGCACATCATCGTCGTCGTGTTTTGAATCGCGTTCGAGGTCGCGAAACAATTGTTTCGTATTCACCCGAGCGATGTTGACCATCAAAGCTCCGAAAGGCAGCGCCTCTCGCAATTGGCCAATCGAAACCCAACTCTCTTCATCGCGTCCGCGACGAGTGAAGGCAGCTTTTTGGCGGATCAAATCGTCGACTTGCGTTTCCAGATCAGCAATCTGTTCGACTTGCAGTTGGCGTTTCACCGGATCAGATTCAAGGCTGAGCGTGATTTTTGAAAGTTGGTTTCGCACGCCCCGGAGTTTCTGCGTGATCGGTGCGGCTTCGGCGGACGTCAGGAGCGCGCCTTCGGCCATCACCTCCTGAGCCATCATTTTTCCGTTCAGCAGCCAACCGGCGGACAAAACTCGGGTGCGGGCATCCTCGCGATTTTGAAAACCAAAGGAAAGGCAGGTCATCAATCCCTCGTGGAATTCGTTTTGCAAATAGGTCATCTGCAAATGTGATGTAAGGCCTGGCAGAATTCCGGTAGCGTGTTTTCCTGCGCTGCGGCGAAACTGTTGAAATGCTTCCGTGGCGGCTTCTCGATTTTTTCGCCGATGATGAAGCAGTGCCAGCTCTTTCAAACCATCTGCGTAGCGGGGATGTTCGTCGCCGAACGTTCGTTGCACGATGCGGTTAGCGGCAATCAGGTACTTTTCAGCAGATTCAAAATCTTGTTTTTCTTGGAGTAAGATCGCGGCGTGTTGAGCAGCATCAGCCCACCAGTGATCGACCGAATCCTTTAGAATTGGTAGTGCATGCTCGTACAAACGCGTTGCCTCATCGAGGTTGCCGATTTCGAAATTCAGTTCGGCGAGATTGGCGTCGCTCTGAGCTTTTTGCGGACTATCCTTTCCATATATTTTTCCCGACATTTCATTGGATTTCAGCAAATACGGATGCGCCTCCTCGACCCGCTCATTCTCGAAGTAAAAAACCCCAATCGAATTAAGAATATCGACATTCAGGTAACTATCTTTTCCAACAATTTCTTGGAGGATTTCCCAAGCACGAAGGTAGTTCTGTTCGGCTTTTTTATCATCGCCGATCTGCTGATAGAGTTGTGCGAGACTAGTGAGGCTGATTGCGGTGTTATAGTGATTCTTGCCAAACACTTCTTCGCTGAGCTTCAGCGTTTCCAAATAGTAACCTTCGGCGACAGCGTAGTTGCCTTGTTCTGCTTCGAGAACACCTAGGTTTACCGTCGCGTTGTAATAGTAAGTGCTTTCGGTTTCAAAGACTCGGGCTGCCATGTCTCTTGCTTCGGTGAAGACTGATTGAGCTTTATTGAACTCACTCATGGCCTGATACAAGCCTCCGAGTTGAAACAAGGCCGTGAGGTAAACCTTGGCGTAATTGTCTTTTTCGTCTCGATAAAGCAACAGAACGTCTTCGATGATTGGTTTTGCTTTCGGAAACTGCAACGTCAAACGATAGTGATCGGCGAGCGTTAACAAAATATCGACGTAAGCTTTTTTATCCAGGCCCGCCGCTTCCGCTTCCGAGATCAGGTCAACTAGCAACTTTTCAGATTTTGCAAAGTTTCCATCAAGCATTTCGAAGCGGGCATATTGCACAATCGCGCTCCCGTAAAGCAAAGGATTTGCTTCTCGTTGCGCATTAGTGATCGGCATAGCAATTTCGAACAGCTCGCGAGCAGCTTTATTGTTTCCTCGGATGGATTGGTATAGCCCGAAGGCAATGAGAGCAAATGCGTACTGTGGATCTTGCGGCCCCCCGATTCTTTTCCGAATGTCGATCGTTTGTTGATAGTACTTTTCCGCCTCTTCAAACCGCACGGACTGAGTGAGCGCACCTGCGAGCGAAGCGGTGAGCATGCTATACTCGAGATTGTCGATACCGAATTGTTTCTCATGAATGGGCAACGCTTTTTCCAGCGCCAATCTGGCGTTATTGAAGTCATCCAGTTCGCCGTACAATTGGGCTTCCATCTTAATGAGGTCGACGAACTGTGGAAAAACGACCATCAATTTCTCGTAACGTTTAATGAACTGGCCAATCAGTTTCGCAGCGGTCGAGATTCGGCCTTGTTCCTGCAGTGTCGTGACTTGTGTCTGCAGGTCTACGGCTTCGACCATGAACTTTTGCAGTTCGGCTGGATCAAGCCCTTCCAATCCCGGCGGTAATGTGTTCGTGTTTGGAACAACTGGGTCGATGGGGGGTGGCATTGGACTTTGGTCCAGGTCATCGAGCACGAGAGGTATCGGGGGCTCATTGTCGTTGGGCAAATCATTCGGCGAAACAGCGAGACCGGCGATCAATTGGGCATACCGAGGGTTGGTACGAAGTCCGGCGAGATCAGCGTCGTTCTTAATGTGTTCTGCATCAGTCATCCCAGCCTCGATCGAAGCAGCAAGATAATCCAACGCAGTATCGAACTCGGATCTTATCGCATAAGCACACGCCAGATTGTAGAGAGCGAGGTTCTTAACATCGGGAAACTGGACTGCTCGTTCCCAATACTTGATTGATTGAGCAGATTCTTTGCTGAGATGGTGAGCATAACCCAGCATCACCAAAGTGCTACCATTCAGTTCGTCAACCTGAACCGACTTAGTGAGGGCTTCCTTTCCAAGTTTTAAAAAGTTCATGTTAACCAACACGATACCGGCGTCGCCTAATTGCCGAGCCAAGTCGTAACGATTTTCTTCTTCCGTTTGCTGAAAGCCCTTTTTCGCTTGATTAAGCAAAGCAGCAAACTCCGGAAGTTGGCGAACATTGTTTAAATCCGGGTCTGTCTCCGTGAGCTGAAAAAACTGATAGCCCGCGGCATAGGATTGTCGCAAAAAGTCAAGTGAACGTTCTGTGTCATTGAGAAGCGAATAAGCGCAAGCGATGTTGTAAAGAGCCGTGGCACGTTCCTGGGGATTGATGGCAGCGACCATAAATCCAGTAACTGCGGTTTCGGTGTCGCCGGAAAGATGCGCCGCGTAAGCCCAAGCCGACCAAGCGGGTGCATTGGTCGGATCGAGCTCGATGGCTTTCGCAAAATGACCCGCCGCCTCTTTGTGTTGTCGATTCTCAATGGCTGAATATCCATTTCGAATGAGCTGCTCCAGCTGCTGATTATTAGTTTGGCGGGCATCAAGCGAGCCCACAAAAGCGAACGCTAGCAATAAAAAAGACATGAGCGAAAACGCGATACGGGAATTACTCATCGTTCGGCTTTTGGAAAGTTAAAGTTCTGAGAATGAAACATCATCGGAATGTAGCTCGTAGATGATGCCAGCGATCAACAAATGTTTTACCAGATTTGAAATAGAAACGCATCAAGTTAATTTTGGCAAGCTGCAACGGATCACATCCCTTTAACGTTTATGTTGAATCAAATGATTTTCAACTTTTCCTGCTGGAATGAATTGTTAGAAAGCGCCCATTTGCGATTACGAAACGCTCGGAATCTGGTCTAATTACACTGCTATCCATTTCACGAAAGTTTCCAATGAACGATGCAACACTTTCAACTCCCCCTGAAGCACCTTCCGGGGCAAACGCGGTCGGCGAAGACAGCAAGCGTCGTAAATACTCCGGCGTAGGTGGAGCTCAGATTTCGCAACTTCCTTATCCATCCGGTGTCAATCGTAAACGCATTTACATCAGCTACGTGATTTCGATCGCGATGTTTCATTTGGTGGCGTGCTTGGTTTTTGTACCGTGGTTTTTCAGCTACACAGGTGTTGCCGCGTTTTTCATTGGCATCTATACGATTGGCGCGGTGGGAATCCCGATTACTTATCATCGACTGCTTACCCATCGAAGTTTTCGCACTCCGAAATGGTTCGAGCATGTTTTGGTGACCATTTCTTTGTGCAATGGAGAAGAAACGCCCGCGCGATGGGTGGCTTGGCATCGTCTGCATCATCACGAATCGGATCATCAAGAAGACCCTCACAGTCCCTTAGTGAATTTTTTCTGGTCGCATTTTCAATGGTTAATCTTTGAGAACAAAGGCACTGATAAGTTCAAGCTCTATCACAAGTACGCGCGCGATATTTTAGCGGATCCTTATTATCTTTGGCTGGAGAAAAATACTTACGCTGGCGTGGCGATTTTCGCGCTACATGGGTTGTTGATTTACGCTGTGAGTTGGTTGGTTGCGGGACTGATCATGGGTTTCGGCTGGCCAGCGTTTCAACTTGCCTCCAGTATTTTCATCTGGGGTGTGGTTGCTCGCGTGGTAGCGATCTGGCACATCACTTGGTCGGTCAATTCGTTGTCGCACATGTTCGGGTATCGCAGTTACGAAACAGACGACCATAGCCGCAACAACTGGTTCGTGGCGTTGATTGCGTCGGGCGAAGGCTGGCACAACAACCATCAC
>JBGSKR010000066.1:0-5717 GCA_041741135.1 Mariniblastus sp. | reverse complement strand
TCGATTGTTTTTTCTACGCCCGCGAAGCTAAACTGAATCTCGGCTTTGCCCTCAGCCTCATACCCGTAATCGTGCGACAGCGATCCCCAAATAGTGATCGGAACTCCAGCCTGAAAAACGGCATTGTCCTTAAACTGAGTGCTGAGCAATGGCATCTTTCTCCACTCATAAATTTTGCCGACTGTACTCGGATCGATCACTTTGCCATCAACTTTCAGTGTTTCATCCGACCAAGTTTTTTTGGTTACCATTTCTTGATCGTAGTAGATGAAAGGCGTCGTTGGCAGTAGTGCTTGATTGTATAAATTTGGTTGAATCCCCACGCCGCCAGTTGCATAAGAAACACCGCACGGCTGTTTGACCTTGGGCGAAGTCAACACGACTTTGTCGCCAACAATTTTCATGTCAGCCGGATACCAAGTGCGATTCTCATCCGCCAGATAAAAAAGTTTCACCGAGGCGTCACCGTTTTCCATAATTTTTGGATCAGCGCAGCCCGTCGCCTCCGGATTTCGTCGATCGCTATTGGATCCGGTCTCTGCAACCACCAGCCCGCCTTCCGCATTCTCAAACTCAACAACCAACTGGTTGCCGGTGACAGAGTAAGACCGAAACATCGGCCCGTCCACGACGATGTTTTTTTGATACTGATTCTTAAGGGCATGCAAGGCCAGTCGTTGTCCGGGAACGGCTTTGTTCCAATAGTGAATCGCGCCCGTGATATCAATCTGACTGGCCATCCCGGTGTGTGGAATGTCTCGCGCCAGATAGGTTGCCAATCGCATTTCGGCAGTCCCACCAAAATCAGGATCGTTATTCCATTGACCCGTTTGATTGGGGCAATAAAACTGATGAAAGTAAACCGGCAACTCAGGTCGATTCCAGCACAACCGCCAGCCGCGAACCAGACTGTGAAGATGGTGATAGTAAACCAGCCCTTCGCCCATATTGGCATAACCCTGATTCCAAATGCAGCCACGGATCGCAAACGGAATTACGGGATTGAGATGTCCATTGAATAACCAAGTCGCATCGCGATTGCCCTGCAAATTGCCTGGCGTTTTTTTCGAGACGAATCGCGCTGGCTGGCCGTTCTTTGCACGCTCTTGGTTCTCGAGGAGCGTTTTCTCGATATCGTTATAGAATTGACTCCAAGCGGCTTGATGCTCGGGTGTGCTCGGATCGGTTTCCAGAATCTGTTGATAAATAGCTTTCGTGACTTCATCTTCGCCATCACGAAATCCTTCGCGAGGAACCCAAGCCTGAATGGAAGTTTGACTAAACGAGCAATTAAGAATTCCAATCGGAACGTTCAGCTCGTGATACAGTCGATGAGCAAAAGCAAACGCAATCGCGCTGTAGTTTCCATAATCGCCGTCTTTCCAAGTGCCTTCCGCCTTCTCGATCGGATGCAGCATCGCGTAAACATTGTTAATCTTGAACTCGCGAATCGGAGCGATTTTGTTTTCTCCCACCGGCTCGACCACAAGTCTGTTGCTACTGCTATTCTGAACCGTCCATTGCATGTTGGATTGACCCGAAGCCATCCAGACTTCGCCAACTAAAATATTTTTCAAGACCACGCTGCTTCCTTGATCGTCGCGAATCGTCATTTCACGCGGCTCGAAACTTGCCTCAAGTGCATCAAGTTCCAGCGACCATTTGCCGGCATCGTTGGCGGTCGCTGACTTTTCTTGATCAGCGAACTGCACGGTAATTTTCTTGCCGGGTTCGCTCCACCCCCAAACGGGAACTTGCATCTGCCGCTGCAAAACGGCGTTATCACCAAAAGGTGCACCAAGCTGAATCACAGGCACCGGTTCATCGGCAGCAAGCACTCCGACAAATTGAGAAATCAATCCAAGTAACAGCAAGGTTCCGAAAAAAGCAAACTTCGCGGTCGATTTAAAACAAGTAAGATGGTTCATCATTAGTTGCCGTGGTTGTGGAATGATCGAAGGGACTTCAAGACTACTAGAATATCATCAACCAACATCGCTTTGCTACTCGATCATGACGTTTCTTAGGAATAACTCGCAATAATCATTTTTCTCGCAAGTTATTCGTTCCTGATTTATATTCGATACGGTCGGGGAGTCCAGAAACTCCCAGCCATTTTGCGATTCGGCCATCGCTTCCGGCTGCCCAGCCGACGCGGCCATCTGGTGAAAACTGGATCACGTGAAAGCCATGGTCAGAAACGCGATGCCAACTTTTGCCAAAATCTTTTGAGAGATCGGTGCCGTTCGGGCCGACAGCGACAAAGTGCTCTTGTTTGCCATTAACCCACAGATCGACACAACTTCGAAATCCCGATGGTGGCTGACGTTTGGACGGAACGAACCAGCACTCTCCACCATCGCTGGTAACTGCAAAGTTATCACCAGTCGATTCGGAATCCTCATAGTTTCCGCCGACCGCAACGCCATCTTTCTCCGTGGCAAACCGAATCGAGAAAATCCCCGCTGACGAATGGCTGCGAATTGGCACTGCCGCCGCTTCCCAACTTTGGTAGCCATCGCTCGAGATCAACACCCGGCTGTCAGGACGCGGCTGATCAACGTCTCCACCGCCCAACCCAATCAAAACTTTTTGTTTTCCAATGATCGTCATGTTCGTTCCGCTGGCAGCAAATCCGGCCTCTCCCGACAGAGCGGCAGGAGCGTTCTTAATGGGCTCCCAAGTCCGTCCACCGTCTTCGGTAGCGACCAGCACGAAACGTCCATCGACGGGATCGCTCATCACGATCCCTCGTTGCGCGTCAAAAAATGAGATCGAATCAAAAAAAACTCTCTCGTCGGTCGCTTCGAAAACGATTTTCCAATTCAAACCGGCGTCAGCCGAGCGATAGATTCTGGCGGGAGAACCTGCGGTCATCGCAATCACGGTTGCTGCATCGATTAAATGAATATCGCGGACGTCTAATTCGCTGGCCCCTTTGATTCTCAACACCCGCCAGTTCTCACCAGCATCCGAACTGCAAACGACCGTCCCGCCCGATCCGCTGGCCCAAATATTCTTCGCATCAAAAACATGCAAGCCACGGAGGCTGGCGGAAGTATCGAGGGCATGGAACTCCCACAACTGTGCGAGTTTGGTAGCGGCGATCTCATCAACCTGAACAGCAGAGGGTTGATGGCTCTGAGCAAAGCACTGATCAGCATTAAAACACAGTAACAGTATCGCTGACAAACAACCGATTGTCACAAATACCGCATCAAGAAAATGTCTCATCGCTCCTCCGAGAAAATTTTTCTCGTCAGTATACTCCAATTTTGACCGTTTTCGGACTTTGCATGGGCGATGATTAATTTCGAGTCAAAATAGCAGCGAGAGGCCAGTCGCCAGCTATTCGAACACGAATTCGCCAGCGCGATAATCGACCGTGATCTGTTGTCGCTCTGGCTGGTTGCCAATTTTTAGCAGTTCTGTCGCCAGCGGATTCGTCAAGCGATTTTGAATCACTCGCTTTAATGGCCGGGCTCCGTATTGCGGATCGTAACCCTCCTCGGCGATCGCTTTCTTCGCGCTATCCGTGACTTCCAAATCCCAGCCTTGCAAGGCAACGCGCTGCTGTAACATGACAATCTGAAGATCGACGATTTCGCGAATCTGCTCTTGATCCAAAGTCCGAAACACAATCTTTTCATCGATGCGATTTAGCAATTCCGGTGCAAAGCGTGCGCGAATCGCGGTCTCGACGGCGGACTGCATTTCCTCAACATCTCCGCCTTCCTCGGTGATCTTTTGAATGATCTGACTGCCAACATTACTGGTCATGACGAGAATCGTATTCGTGAAGTCAACGGTGTGACCGTGATTGTCCGTCAGTCGGCCATCATCGAGAATCTGCAACAAGATATTGTAAACGTCGTCATGGGCTTTTTCGATTTCGTCGAGTAGCACCACGCTGTAAGGGCGTCGACGAACGGCTTCGGTGAGTTTGCCACCTTCATCATAACCAACGTATCCCGGAGGCGCTCCGATCAAACGACTGACCGAATGTCGCTCCATGTACTCGCTCATGTCGATACGGATCATGGCGCTGTCGTCGTTGAACATGACTTCGGCGAGGGCTTTGCAAACCTCCGTTTTTCCCACACCGGTTGGGCCGAGGAACATGAACGATCCGATGGGGCGATTCGGGTCTTGTAGACCGGAGCGGCTGCGGCGGACGGCGTTCGAAACCGCTGTGATTGCCGCGTCTTGGCCAACGACGCGCTGATGCAAGCGTTCTTCCATCACCAGCAATTTTGCTCGCTCGGTTTCCAACATGCGTGAGACAGGCACGCCCGTCCAAGCACTCACGACTTCCGCGATTTCGTCTTCGGTGACTTGTTCGCTGAGCAAGCGTTTTCGCTCCGAGGCAGGAGAGCCGTCCTCGTTTCTTTGGGCAAGTGATTCCTGGGCTTCTGCGGCAGCGAGTTGCGAGGCCAATTGTTTCTTGGCGGTGTCAAACTCATAGAGCTTACGATAATCATTTTCGGGAACCGGTTGTCCGGAAGACTGTTTTGTTTTGATTTCGGAATCGAGTTTGTCGAAACTTTGTTCGGCCTCGACCAGCATTTGTCGCAAATTCTGCGTGCCCGTCATGCCCAGTTTTTCGGCTTCCCACTGTTCGCGAAGGCTGGCAAGTCGTTGTTTTTGTTCTGCCATCTCCTCGCGAACGTCGTCCAAACGAGCTTGTACGTCGGCGTCGTTTTCATCCGCCAACTGACGAGCGGCTAGTTCCAACTGTGTCAGGCGGCGTTGCACGATGTCGATTTCCTCCGGGACGCTGTCCCGCTCCATCGCGAGACGCGACGATGCCTCATCAACAAGATCGATCGCCTTGTCGGGCAAGAATCGATCAGTGATGTAACGACTGGAAAGCTCTGCCGCAGCAACGAGAGCCGAGTCTTTGATCTGCACGCCATGGTGAGTTTCGTAGCGTTGTTTAAGCCCCCGCAAAATCGAGATCGTGTCTTCCACCGAAGGCTCGCCGACAAACACGGGTTGAAAGCGGCGTTCGAGAGCAGCGTCTTTTTCGATGTACTTGCGATACTCGTCGAGAGTCGTGGCTCCGATGCAATGCAACTCACCGCGAGCCAGCGCGGGCTTCAGCAAATTTGCCGCATCGTTTCCTCCCTCCGCGGCACCTGCTCCGACAACCGTATGCAGTTCGTCAATGAACAGCACGATCTCTCCAGCGGCAGCGGTGACCTCTTTCAAAACCGATTTCAAACGGTCTTCGAATTCGCCCCGGAATTTTGCGCCAGCAATCAAAGCCCCCATGTCCAGCGCCATCACCCGTTTATCACGCAACGATTGCGGCACGTCGTTGTGGACGATCCTCAAAGCCAACCCTTCGGCGATGGCGGTTTTGCCCACGCCCGGCTGACCGATCAAAACCGGATTGTTTTTCGTGCGACGCGAAAGCACTTGGATCACGCGGCGGATTTCTTCGTCGCGTCCGATGACTGGATCGAGCTTTCCCGCGTTGGCTTGGGCGACCAGATCGATACAGTATTTTTCCAATGCTTGATATTTGTCTTCTGGGTTTTGGTCGGTCACGCGGCCTGTTCCTCGTACGGTTTTAAGTGCTTCTAAAATACTTTTTTCATCGACGGCGTTTAGCTCCAGCAAACGCTTGGCCGCATGGGGAATCGACGCCAGTGCGATCAGCAAATGCTCCGTCGAGACGAACTCGTCTTGCATGGTCTCGGCTTGTTTGGCAG
>JBGSKR010000065.1:0-8699 GCA_041741135.1 Mariniblastus sp. | reverse complement strand
GCACGATCGTTGGTACGGCGCAGATCGAAAAATCGCCCGCGATGCCGCCGCCGATTTGGAAAAATCCGATCGGCGAGTCGGCTTCGGTTTTCAAATACCAGTTCACCAAGTGTTCCATTTGCTCGGTACCGGATCGAACGCAGCTATGCGATTTTATTTTCTCCTCCATCACGCGGGCGGCAAAGATATTGCCCAGAGTGCTGTCTTCCCAACCCGGTGTGTAAATCGGCAAATTCTTTTCCCAAGCCGCCAGCATCCACGAGTGCTCGGGCGGAATTTGAAAGTGCTCTTTCAAAACGCCCGTTTCGAACAAGTGATAATAAACTTGAAACGGAAACAGCGACTTGCCTTCTTCTGCATTTTTCGCGCAGACGCCCATGAAGTTCGCTTCGAGATGTCGCATCACGGTTTCGGGAATGCAGGTGTCGGTGACGCGATTGAAACCATCTTCGTACAATTGCGTTTCATCGGCGGGCGAGAGGTCACGATAGTTGGGGACCATGCGGTACTCGTTGTGCGCGACAAGGTTGAAGACGTCTTCTTCGAGGTTCGCACCGGTACAGCAAATCGCATGGACTTTGTCTTCGCGGATCATCCTCGATAGCGAGATGCCCAATTCAGCAGTGCTCATCGCGCCGGCCAGCGTGATCATCATCTTGCCGCCATCGGCGAGGAAGTCTTTATAGGCTTTGGCGGCAGCGACCGTTTCGCGGGCGTTGAAGTGCAGATAATTTTTTTCCATAAAATCGGAAATGGGCGATGAACTCATGGTCAATCCAGTTAGGAGTAAGTAGGTTGGGGGTTGGTTCGACGGACAGGAATGTCCATCGTACATACAAGTTCTCATGTGGCGATTGGCCATCACGAAGGTTTCTCGAACGCAGCATCTTTGCAGCATGATGCAAAAAAACAACACGCTTGAAAACATCACGAACATCGAAGAAACTACGCTCGTTCGCGTTTCTAACATCTGTTTCTGCAAACGACTTAGCACATTTTAACGCTTGGCATTCAAATTGCGACCCAGTGGAGACAAAGGCTGTCAACTCCTTCGACAAATCAACCCCCTGGAACAACATGCACGCAAGTCAACTCGCAGAAATCAGTAGCTGGGTCGCCGTCCATTCGGCTAATTTGGTCTACGGTTCACAGGAACAGCCAATGCTGGTCGCCACTCAGTATTGGTCGGCGTCGAAAATCCGGCTGGAGCGATGGGTGACGGCTTTGCACATGTTCGAGCAAGACCTTGCCGATTCGGCCTCGCGTGCAGACGCTGGTGCGGACGCTCACGAAGACGAGGCCATTCGTGATTTTGACGAACTCGATTTTGGGAACTTGAGCAACCTTCACGATCCATGGCCGGCGTTGGAGATCGTGATCCAAGAAGTTTTCTATTCCGAAATGCTGACTCGCATCTGGTCGGCGACCGTGCTGACGCACGACTGGTATCATCGCCGCGACGAGTTGCATGGGTTGGCTCATTCGGTTCACATCAGCCACCTGGAAGCTCGCAATCGTGCTTTGCGAATTTTGGTGAAAGGACAAGCCGAGAACGAAGTCGTCTGTGAGCGGCTAAACGGTTTGCGGCGGCGACTGGAACGTTGGACGGACTTGTTCTTGGGACAACTTCCACGCAGCGAGCAAGCGTCCAAGTTCGGCTTTGACCGAAATCGTGTGCTTGATTTCAACTCGGAACAACGTCGCTCGCTGGGGCCTGAGTTCGTCAATCGGCAAAAAATCTTGATGGCTTCTTTTGCTACTGATTTGATGAAAGACCGCGTGCCTTACTCAGCGAACCCAGAGCTGAACGGCCAGATCGCATCCGGAATTTTAGCATGCTTTCCGGCGGATCGTTTTGATTCGAACGGCTTGCCCAAATCGGCTCAAATGATTTGGATGGAGAAATCGCAGAACGATACGCAAATGCTGATGGATCAATTGCTAAACTTCGACAGCGTTGCAATTTATAACCAGTGAAGATAGGACGGACAGAAATGTCCGTCCTACGGAAATGGACGGACAGGAATGTCCATCTTACGGGGAGTGGACGGACAGGAATGTCCATCCTACGTTAAGGAACCGGTTTCGGGACTGATCCCAATTAGCCCAAGCTCTCGACGATGCGAGCGATCAAGCCATTGTCGCTTTCTTGACTGCCGCGAAGTTGACTGGTGCTGCCTGCGAGGAAGTGATTGCGCCAGTTTGGGCTGACGAGGTGATAGTCTTCCAAGACGGCCGAACTGAATTTGTAATCGTGAGAATCGTTGCCCTTAAAGAAAATCAATCGACGCGTGGCATCGAGAAGTAAACGCGGATCGTTGCCTTGGGCAAGCCATTGGGCCGTCAATTCGGCGGCGCCCGTGGTGTTTCGCCGGATGGCCGCGAGGATCGTTTCCAGCGTCACTTCCGAGGAATCTTGGCGAGGCTCATTGAGCCGTTCTACGATTTTTACATCACTGACCCGACCGCGTTCGCGCATTCCTTCGCGGAACTGCGGCAAGAAAGCGGCGGCTTGCAAGATCAACAATCGACGCGTGCGATCATCGCCGACATTGTCGAACAAAAACCGCATCGCGTTGGATGTGGTGGCAGCATGAAGCGCAACGATGCCACTTTGCCGAAGGAGCAACTCCGCAGCACCAGTGTGAATCGCGTCGAAAATGGAAATGGGGCTGATGCCCCGGTTCAGTTGTTGTACAACGAGATCGGCAACCTCACGCGGCCCTTCGCCTCGCAGCGCCGTCAATAGTTCCGTGGTCGCTCCATCGTCGACCTTACCAACCGACCAACCAGCTCCAATGGAATCGACAATCGTTTCATGATAGCGCCACGATTGATCGGGTTTCAAATCGGATTCACTGGGGTTGGCTTCACCCGAATGATTGAGCGCCGCGTAAGCCAGTGATCGCAACACGGGTTCAGCATGACGCCAGCCGATGGTTTGCAACGTTCGCCAGCTATTGGCCAGATAAATTGGTTTGTGACCGATACTGCGAAAGTCCCTCGCGACAAACTGGGCGAACAAATCCAGCGTTTGATTTGCTCCCAGCGAACGTGCCACGGACGCTGCGGCAACATCGGCTTTCGACTCATCCCATTGCTGCATCGCTTCGTGAAACGAGGTGATCGCGTTTTCCGGAGACGGAAGGCGGCCTTCGTCGACGGATGACATTGTCCAATTCCCCTCTTCGACATCGCGTGCTTGCGATTTTTTGAACTCATCCAAAGCCCAAAAAATGGGAAGCCACCGGTCTTGCGGAGCCGATGCCAGACTCGCCAGATGCGCGGAGTTGACGACCAACACGGCATGAAACTTGAATCCGACTGAGGGACGCGGCTGAACGTTGCGAATGCCCGCCAAGCACAAGGCCGCCAACAACCGCTGATAGTCCAGTCCATCTTTGACCCGCGTGGCGATGACTTCCAGCAATTTGTCACGAGGCGTATCCTCGATCAGTCTTACAAGCCATTCGATCTCGGGCCGGAATGAAACCGCATCGACGGCTGGCCGCAGTTGATCGTCGGCGACCGGTTGCAGTCCAGCGAGAGCGCTACTGGTGCTCCAAGTACTCAGATTTGAAATCGACAATGTGGCGGCGGCCGTCGAGCCGAGGAATATTCGGCGATTAAGTTCCCGTGACATTTTTGACTCCCTGGGGTGTACCGGCTCGTAACATTCTACCCCGCAGCTATGGGAACGTTAAGCAATTGCTTTGAAACCAATCCGAGATTTGGTACTTTTGAATGAATCGCGTACGGTTTTTATCCAAGCTGTGCCAACACCAATCCCCAAATGTAAGGCGGCGAGGGCAAGTGAGCGAATTGGATGTTCCCGTATCCGGCTCGCTTGAGCAGCGCTTGCAGTTCAGCCGGATTGTGAAGTTGTCCTTGTTCCGATCTTAAGCTCAGTTCTAATTCTGCGACCGACAACTCTTTCACGCCGGCGGGTTGGCCGGGAAACATATCCACGATCGCTAGTTCTGCATTTGCGGTTAGCATTCGAGACAAACGTGTTAGCAACACCTCCAGGGTTTCACTTGATATCCGATGAATGACGCCTGCCAACAGAATCAAATCAAACTTCTGATCCGCCAACTCATTGATTTGCGTCACGTTAAAGATATCACCCGCCGCGACCCAGTCGATTTTGTTGTGGATTCCAATGCTGTCGATGGTCGTTCGAGCTCTGGCCAAACCGGCTTCGGTATCGACCAACATCGCGGTCGAATTTGGGTCTTGGTGAATCAGCGCCGCAGAAAAAACGGCGGAACCGCAACCGAGATCCAGCACTCGCAAGGCTCGGCGCGATTTTCCGATATCCAGCAGACTGGTCAAATCGATCGCCGCCGGGGTCAGCATCCATTCGCGGCTCCAAACTTCCATCAGGTAATCGTCAATTCGGGTGTCCGTGCCCAATGCATTCTCAGTGCGGGCATTTCCAGTGCGAACGTAGGCGGCCAGTTGCTTCCAGTAGCGATCTCCGAAATCGAGATAGAGTTCGGGAATCAACTGAGCGCTGGCAGACAGTGCGAAATAGTTTTTGTATTGTTCGATCAATTCGGTTGTCGCTAGTAGCGACATCAATTTTTCGAGTGGCTCTTCCGCGAGTTGACATTCCGCCGCCAAATCGGAAACGGTTTTTTGGCCCGCTTGCAAGGCGCGGACGATTCCCAACTCGACAGCCGTGCGAATTGCGTGGGAAACGGCGTTGCGGGTGTATAAACGTGCTGTATCGCCGATGGTTTTAATTTGGGAGGTAGACAATGCGTTGTTTCCAATTCATACTTGTTAGCACATTTTCAATCACTCACTTAGCTTAACAAATCTCCATGAAAAAATATTTACCGCTTCAGAAAAACGGTTTTCGCGTTGTGTTAGTTTGTGCATTTTCGATTGCGATTTTCTGCCAGTCAGTGATCGCTCAATCTTCGGTGCCGACAGAACGAATCAAGCTTCCCGAAGGCTTCAAGGCTGAACTGGTTTATGATGTGCCGAACGGACAAGGAAGTTGGGTTGCCATCACGACGGATCCGCAAGGTCGATTGATTACCTCGGATCAATACGGTGGACTTTATCGAGTCACCGTGGTTGGCGCTGATGCACCGAAGGTTGAACCGATCAATTTGAAGGTGGGTTCGGCTCAAGGATTGTTGTGCGCCTTTGACAGTTTATACGTGATGGAAAACGGAAAAGGGCTTTACCGTCTGCGTGACACCAATGACGATGATCAGTACGACAGTATGGAGTTGCTTCAAAAAATTAATGGCGGTAGCGAGCACGGACAGCATGCGATCATTCTCAGCCCCGACAAAAAATCGATTTACATTTGTGCAGGTAATCACACAGCGCTGCCCGAACTCGCAGCCTCGCGCGTGCCACGGAACTGGAGCGAAGACCAATTGCTAACTCGGTTTCCCGACGCGGGTGGTCATGCGAACGGCAAAATGGCTCCCGGCGGCTGGATTTGCAAAATGGACCCCGATGGCAAGTCGATTGAGCTGGTAAGTTCTGGTTATCGTAACGAGTACGATATTGCTTTTGATCCGAACGGTGAACTGTTCACTTATGATGCCGACATGGAATGGGATGTGGGGTTGCCTTGGTATCGACCGACTCGCGTTTGTCATGCGGTTAGCGGCAGCGAATGGGGCTGGCGTTTTGGCTCAGGCAAATGGCCGGCTTATTATCCAGACACTTTGCCTCCCGTGGTGGATGTTGGCTTTGGGAGCCCGACCGGCGTGGTGTTTGGAACCGGTGCGAAATTTCCGGCTGCTTATCAAAACCGTTTGTTCATTGCCGACTGGAGTTACGGAATCATTTATTCAGTTCAGCTTACACCTAGCGGTGCGAGTTACAGTGGAACGCTCGAAAGATTTTGTTCAGCACCCGCATTGCCGGTGACCGACATGACCATCAACCCCGCCGATGGAGCGATGTATTTTCTAATTGGCGGTCGACGTTCTCAATCGGCGCTCTATCGCGTGACGTATGCAGGCAGCGAATCGACGGAGAAAGCCGCCTATCCGCAGCTTGATCCGCTGGTGACGCTTCGACGTCAGTTGGAAGAACTTCATCTGCCAGGCGAGAATGCGAACTCCGCAGAGAAGCTCGATTTTGCTTGGCAGCATCTGGGACACGCCGACCGCTTCATTCGTTACGCGGCGCGGATTGCCGTCGAACATCAACCAGTTGAAACATGGGCAGAGCGTGCTCTTAGTGAGACGGATCGTCAGAAAACGATCGAAGCCATCGTTGCACTCGCTCGTTGCGGCAATGAATCGCATCAAGCTGCTGCGATCGAAGCGCTACAGCGAGTCGATTGGACAGCCTCAGATCTCACCAAGGAGCAGCGCTTGCATTTGCTCCGCGCGTACGGACTCGTGCTGATTCGACTTGGAAAACCGACTCCGGAGGCTCAAGCAAAAATTGGCGAGTTGATGGCACATTTCCCTAACGGCAATTCTGACGTAGATCGCGAATTGGCCAAATTGCTGATCGCCGTGAAAGCTCCCGTGACCGCAAAATTGGTGGAGATGATGATCGCTCCCGGCCCGCAAGAACATCAGATCGCTTATGCGATGATGCTAACCGATGTGAAAACTGGTTGGACAATCGAGGATCGGAAAAAATATTTTCAGTGGTTCCTGGACGCGGCCAAGATTCAAGGCGGTCGTTCACTGTCGGGTTATGTCGGCAATATTCGCAAGGCGGCTGTCGACGGATTGTCTGCTGAAGAGAAAACGGAACTGGATTCGCTGCTAAAACAACAGCCGGAAACCCGTGATCCCTATGCCGATCTGAAAGCTCGACCTTTGGTCAAGAAATGGACCATGGAAGATTTGGCTGCACTGACAACCGAAGATTTCTCCAATCGTGATCTGGAAAACGGCAAGAAGATGTTCGCGGTTGCCGCCTGTTACAAGTGTCACCGGATTTCTGGAAGTGGCGGGATGGTTGGTCCCGACTTGACTCCCGCAGGGCATCGCTTCAATACGCATGACTTATTGGAGACAATGATTGATCCTAGTAAAGCTGTTTCCGATCAATACGAGGCGACCATTTTTCAATTGATGGATGGGCGGATCGTGACCGGTCGCGTGGCGAATTTGAACAACAACGTTTATAACATTCAAGAAGACATGGCTTCGCCCGGAAAATTCACTGACATCAAGGTCAGCGACATCGATGAAATGAAGCCATCCAAAGTCTCGATGATGCCGACGGGCTTGCTCGACAATCTCACGCTCGATGAGATTCGTGACTTGGTGGCCTATTTGAAATCGACGTCGCCGCAGTAGCAATCCATTTCAATTTTGCCCAACTTTTGAAAGTCGTTAAGCCATTGAATACCTACCGAGTCGCTCGCAAACTCTTTTTGCCGAATTTGGTCTGGTGTTTCTCCGCGCTAGTGCTGATTGCGGCGTTATCGGAAACAACCCATGCACAATCGTTTCAGTGGAAATTGTCGGCTGGTGATGTCTTCGATGTTCATATGACTCAGGAGTCAACAACTACGACCGAATATGAAAAGCGAACGACGGTGCAATCAAGTGTAAACTCCTTGAAGATGCGCTGGAAAGTCCTTGAGTCCAAGGGCAACGTTTACACGATCGAGCAAACGATTGCTTCCATCGCGACAAGCAGTGGCAATCCCGCCAACCCTGGCCAAGCGTTTTCACTGGACACTGACAGCGATAAAAAACCGACTCCAAAAGAAGTCAAACTACTGTCCGAACTGAGATCGCTAGTTGGAATAAGTTTTTTGTTCAGAATGGATCGCACTGGACAAGTTATGTCCGTCGAAATTCCGGTTGAGACCAAATCAAAGCTTGCGTCCATCCCTCATTCATCGTTTGCTGCTGCGTTCACAGCGGACACAATTAAGGATCGATTGAAATTGTCCACCATGATCGTGCCGGATAAGGAATTAAAACCTGGCGACTCGTGGGAATCTGCAACATCCAGCACGGAAGCAAACGATGTGCTGCCTGTAAACTACAAATTTAGTGGTATCGAAACCACCGACGGAAAAGAAATGGCTGTGTTTAAGTGGACAGCAGAAAAACCTGAAGAATCCGATACTAATTCGGAAACATCATCGCTGATTGATTACACGGAATTCAGTCAATCTGGCACATTGTGGATGGATGTGAAGGCGGGCTATTTTGTCGATTGCGAGATGGGCAGTACCGTTGCTGGTGAGCGGTTGGTAAATGGCGAACCGATAAATTCAAAAGTCGAAAGTACCACTAAGATGCTGATCAAGAAAGTCATTCCTTGATCGTAGCCATTCAGCTAAAACGCTGTGCTCTCGGAGAGAGCAGCGACATTGGTGATCGTCGCTGCGGCCTTCGGCAGCTTAGCGAGCAATCCGTTAAACGTCCTCTCCAAGAAAACTCTCGGCCAAATAGATCGCCAAACATTCATCTTTTGATCAACCGTTTCGGCGATGGTTTCTAATGTATCTGTGTTCCCTTAATTGACCAACCAAAGTCGTGAACGATAACCAATTCATTACCGTCGCAAAAACGAACGAGATTGCTGTTGGCAAAGGAAAGGCTTTTGAAGTCCACGGCCAATTGGTCGCGGTGTTCAATACGGGCGACGAATTTCTGGCGATTGACGACATGTGTCCGCACATGGGAGCCTCGCTGGCTGCCGGGCATTTCGACGCAACGGATTGTACGGTGACGTGTCCG
>JBGSKR010000064.1:0-5211 GCA_041741135.1 Mariniblastus sp. | reverse complement strand
GATACTTGATCGAATGGAAAAAGTGCGTCGAGATTTAGACAAGGACGCTCAGGAGATAGCTGAAAGTGCTCGCGACATGGGCGAGTGGCGACATTACGTGAAAAGCTATCCGTGGATTTTCATGGGAGCCGCGTTTGCCATCGGATATGTGATTGTTCCTCGGCGTCGGTTGGATGTTCGCGACGCCAACCGAGCGCTGAGCGAACTGAATGATCAAACTCGATCACGAACTCGATTCTTCGCAACTCCAACGGGCGGCGTTCGTAACGCAGTCAAAACGTTCGCGGGCAATTTGATTTGGCGGAGTGCTGTTTCGTATGCCATGCGACAAGCCAATCAGTATCTTGCGTCGCAAATTGTCAAATCAACACAGGACGATGAATCATGAAGAATCGAATTTCTGAAGATCACTTCGCTACCGCACCAACTACCTCACCGCCGACTGTACGAGAGCCAGTTGCATCCTCTGATTTCTTGCAAACGGCAAAGGAACAGTTCGGTCAGCAGCGACAAAAGATCGAATCGTATGTGCAGGAAAATCCTGCACTTGGAATAAGTGCCGCAATTTGTATAGGAGTCCTCGTCGGATGGTTCAGCAAGCGAAGGTAATTGAACGGAATGGTACGTCACAAACCACATCGCACGGTTTGGCTTGGGACGTCGGCGCGTTTGCCAATGACGCACTGACGCTGACAGAATTGCAGTCTCAGCTTCTCGCCGCCGACTTGCGCGAATGCAGCCGTCGCGCTTTAGCTCCGACTCTGGTTCTATTCGGCGGTTTGGCGCTCGGTCTCGCGAGTTTTCCAATTGCATTGATAACGATCGCGCTCGGTCTCGTTCAATTTCTGCAGATGACGTACTTCATGGCATTTTTAATTGCCATGGGGGTCGGCGTGCTTGGCAGTGTCTTGCTGTGCATTGTCGGCTGGATGATGGTTCGACAGCGCGCGGCGATACTGCAACGATCGCGTGACGAATTGGTGCGTAACTTGAGCTGGATCAAACGGGTCATCACTCGCAATCGGCTCACGTGAAGAATCTGATTTTCAATTTAATAAAAACTAGCCAACACCCAACCATTATTACCAACACCGAAACCCTGTGGATGTTGACACTGGCATCGATTGCTGTGGTCGTCTAGCCAATACTCCCAGCCGTCACCTCAACGGTGGTTAAGGCAATCGTCCCGAAACAACTTCCTGATTTTAGCGGTACGGCGCGAGCCGTCCGGAATAACAAAAAACGGAGGGCTCGCGCCCTTCCGCTTCGATCGAAACGCGGAACTTAATTTGGGACGATTTCTAAGCTGCCCTCCTCAAAATACCGACAGAGGGTGACAAAAGCAATTTTAAAAAGCGGAGAGCTGCTACGAAATTTTTATTTTTCGTAGCAGTTGTGAGAACAATCTTCGCCGTCTTTTGTGAGTTTCATCGACCTCTTCATAAGCCGCTTCGTCCGAATCGGCCGCCGAATACAAACGACAACACGGCCAATACGAGAAAGACAACGAAGAGAATCTTGGCCGCCCCCATAAACGAGCCGGCGATTCCGCCAAAACCCAACACGGCAAGAATTAAGGCGATCACTAAAAAGGCAATGGCTAACTGTAACATGGTTCATTTCTCCAAATAGCTGGTGTACGCCCGTTTGGCACAACGCCACCGGGGCAAATCGGTAGTCAATTCAATTTGATCGCGTTTGAGTTCGCTCACTCATGTCGATCACTCTGATCTCTTCTTAAACGAAACATTTGGCCTGCTCCCGCAGTTCAAAATCAAGCGAGACGACTTCGGCAATGCTTCCTCCGTTGACGCCATTATTTGGGTGCCAGGTACGTTTGAAAATCGCGGCAATTCTGATTCCGCATTAGCGGATTTCACCATGACAGAGAATCATGGAATCATGGAATCCGCTATACGAAAACGATGATTCACACGATTATCGAAATCGACTTCATCATCGATAAATATGGCTTGATCCGTTGTCAGTGCATTGGCAATCACTCAAACATTTACCGCAGGTAGGTCAGCCGATGAAAATCAGTTATCGAGGACACAGCAGCAAGAAGCTTATAAACGTTAGCCAAAGAAACACTTTAGCAAACGATGTGCCGCTAACCGAAGAACGATTGGCGATCCTCGGGCATGAGATTCGAAATCCGCTGAGCGCTCTGAGTTACGCGCTTCAAACTTGGCCATCCACAATGGACAATCCGCAATTGACCGAGGATTTACTGCAAGTCATGCGGCGCCAAGTACTGCAATTGACGCGATTAAGCAATGACTTGCTCGATTCGGGAAAGCTTGACCGAGGCAATCTGACCATCTGTCGGACGACCGTCGATATCGGAAAAGTGATTCGGAATGCTTGCGAAGAGTTAACTCCGTTTATCAATCAGTGTGGTCAGTCGCTGACCATTGATGTGGGCGACTCTCCATCCTTAATACTCGGCGACGAATCCAGATTGACGCAGGTTTTTGCCAATCTGATGCACAACTCGGCCAAGTTTACTGAGCGCGATGGACGATTGCATGTCTCGCTTGATCGAGAGCACGACACGGCAATAATTCGATTGAGCGATACCGGATGCGGAATGTGTTCAGATCAATTGCAAAAACTTTTTTCTGCCCAATTCCGTTTTTCGAAGAGAACAGAAGCTCCCAGAGCGGGACTTGGAATTGGACTACGTCTCGCCAAGTCGATTGTCGAGCTGCATGGCGGTACGATCGAGGCATTCAGTGAAGGTTTGGGATGTGGAAGTACGTTTGTGGTAAGACTGCCAATGGCTACGAATGTCCTATCAAGCAAAACATCTGGGACATCGCTGTCGTTTTGTGCGTCACGTCATGAAAGAGTAGCGCACTTGCCAAGCTATCGAGTCCTCGTCGTGGACGATGATCGGTCCATGCGATTTGTGACATCGCAAATGCTGGAGAAACTCCATCAATCGGTCTCCGTGGCGGAGAATGGCAACATCGCCATGAAAAGAATTGAGCAACACCGGCCGCAAGTCGTTTTCCTCGACTTGCAGATGCACGGGCTCAGTGGCTTCGATGTTGCGCGACTCATTCGCGGTCGCAGCGAGTTGAATGAAGTGGTTTTGATCGCTCTCTCAGGAAATTCCGATGCTGGAAGTCGACGACTCGCAGCCGAATCGGGATTTGACCATTACCTTGTGAAGCCAACGAGCCTCGCCGAGCTTAGCGACGCTCTTAATCGAAACGGAATGGTCACGACGGCAAGCTACTAATTTCCCAAAGCGTCATTTCGACACAGGATAAGACTGGCCTGCTCTCAATGCTCATGTCAAAGGTCAAGCTTTTGAAGAAGAATTCCGTTTACAGTGTTCAGTATTTGACGTTTCGTGTTCAGGCCATACCGAGACGGCCTGCCACCGATTAAAGGGAACCGCCCAGCAATTTTAATTTTTTGGGGAGTGCGGCGGCATTGGAATTGGCTGTCGGGGCGAATTGCGGATATAATCCGGATATGATCGAATTTAGGTACACTGGCGAGCAGCTATACGCAAGGATGGAGCGGGCGGTGGAAAAAGTAAATCAACGATTACGTACCACTGTACAAATCGTCGAAGCAGCCAATATTCCATATGCCGTGGTTGGTGGATTCGCGGTTCGGGCTTGGGTTGCTCAAGTTGATGAAGCGGCGGTGCGCACGACACGCGATGTCGACATTTTGATACGGGAAGAAGATTTACCCGCATTAATTCAAGCCATGTCCAATGCCGGTTTCTATTATCGACAGACTGCCGGATTGGATATGTTTGTCGAACATCCGGATGCATCAGCTCGCGACGCGGTTCATGTACTGTTATCTGGCAGGGTCGAAAAAACGGGTGATCCGAACCCAGACGTTGAGCCATCTACCGAGACAACAGAGTTTCGAACCGTTCCACTTCGGACGCTCGTTGCCATGAAATTAAATGCTTTCCGGCGGAAAGACCAGGTGCATATTCTCGATATGATTTCTCTTGGCTTAATTGACCGATCATGGTTGGAATACTATTCGGAACGACTAAAACTTCGACTTCAAGAGCTGCTCGATGATCCAGACGGCTAATTAATCATTCGATCACTGTGCAGAGGCCAGCTCGATCTCCTGCAAAAATTGATGCAGTGGCTTCATCGGTTTGGTGATCGCCACGCGACCTGAGCGAACGAACTCAAGTATTCCTAGTGGTTCGAGTTCTTCAAATAAAGCTTGCGTTTCCTCTCGGTGTCCGGTTTTTTCAAAGACGGCAAATTCAGATTCGACAACGACCAGCCGCGCATTGTGTTTCTTCAAGATTGGTGCTGCGGGACTTTCGGCAGATGCGGCTTCGGGCGGCATCTTGTACATCGCAATTTCCTGCGCGACGACTTGGCCTTCGTGATAATACAAAACCAGGTAAATCTCGATCTGTTTTTGCAACGCTGCAACCAGTTTTTTGACGTTATCCTCTTCGAGAAACACCACGATCGTATAACGATGAATACCGTGAACCTCGCTTTCAGAAACCGTTAGGCTTTCGATATTGATCTTGCGTCGCGTGAATCCAGTGGTCACACGATGTAACAAGCCTGCGTGGTTTTCACTGTAAACCGTGATGGTGAAATTCTGTTTCATGGGAAAACGGGGAAGTATGAAGGTAAAAGTTTTGAAGTTTAAAAGCGGCGGAACCTAAATAAGTACGATGGACATTCCTGTCCGTCGACCTGAATTTGGTCGGACAGGAATGTCTAACCTACTTTGGTGCTGATGGTCGGACAGGAATATCCAACCTACAAATACAAAAATTATTCCAAACGAATGTCAGCCACGGCGGCACCGGCGGGAACCATCGGAAAGACGTTGTTCTCTTTGCCAACCATGACCTCGAGCAAATAAGCTCCATCATGATCAAGCATTTCTTTCAAAGCGGACTTGAGATTCTTCCGCTCAGAAATTTTATTCGCTTTCACTCCATATCCTTCCGAAATCTTCTGGAAATCCGGATTGATCATCTCGGTTTGAGAGTAGCGTTTTTCAAAAAACAACTGTTGCCACTGACGCACCATGCCAAGGAATTCGTTGTTCAGCAAGAGAATCTTGACGGCCACATCGGTTTGCAGAATCACACCGAGCTCTTGGATCGTCATCTGAAATCCTCCGTCACCGACCACACCGACAACAGTACGATCCGGTGCGCCCAGCTTGGCTCCGATTGCTGCTGGA